>NZ_JAOTGK010000007.1:0-75833 GCF_044427155.1 Streptococcus sp. 2022WUSS083
AAAATAGTCCAAGATAATAGAGATAAAAAGAAAAACACAGACAGTACGGCTGGATTTCATCAAAATCAGCTTGAATCTATCTGTGTTTTTTATTTACTGGCTAGTTTTTGCCCAGCCTCTTTTGGTTTATAAACTTTTTTCTCCATCGCGAACAATGAGTAAATCAATAGTTGCGTGGCGCATGATATATTCGGATGAGGATCCGATCAGGAGACGTTCAAAGGCGTTTAGACCAGTTGCTCCAAGTAACATAAGATCAGCACCGGTTTCTTTTGGAATATCGATAGCCAGTAGGGTTTTAGGGTTACCGAATTCAATGCGAATCTGTACATCGGTCAGACCGGCGTTGAGAGCTTCTTGTTTGTATTCTTCGAGGAGGAGCTCCGCCTCTCTTTCTAAAGATTCATAGACAGAGGCGTCAAATGCAACAACATTATGGAGAGCACGGGTATCAATCACATGGGCGATAATCAGACGTGCTTGGTTGCGTAGTGCGACATGAATGGCTTTATGAAGAGCTAATTCTGCTCCTTTAGAGCCGTCTACAGCGACGAGTATTGTTTTGTAAGATTGTGTCATAATAATCACTCCTTTCAGAAGAGCTTTGCCCCGAAATAGGTAGAGTAGTTCCTTACATTTTTATTATAAGCCTTTTGAGAGAAAATGTAAAGGATTCTTGTACTTTTTTAGCTTTTACAGTACAATAGAAAAGATAGAAAGTCGAGGTGACGACATGAAGCAATTTAACAAGTCAACAAAATTGGATGATGTAGCATATGATATTCGTGGGCCTGTTTTGGAAGAGGCCATGCGCATGCGTGCCAATGGAGAGCAGATTTTACGTTTGAATACGGGGAATCCTGCAGAATTTGGTTTTACTGCTCCAGATGAAGTTATTCGTGACTTGATTCATAACGCCCGTAAATCAGAGGGATATTCGAACAGTAAGGGAATTTTTTCTGCACGTAAGGCTATCATGCAGTATTGTCAGCTAAAGAAATTTCCAAATGTTGACATTGAAGATATTTATCTTGGAAACGGCGTGAGTGAGCTGATTGTTATGTCTATGCAAGGTTTGCTAGATAATGGTGATGAGGTATTGGTGCCAATGCCAGACTATCCTCTCTGGACTGCCGCAGTTAGTTTGGCTGGTGGTAAAGCTGTTCATTATGTTTGTGATGAAGCAGCTGAATGGTATCCAGATTTGGCAGATATGGAGTCCAAGGTGACTTCTCGAACCAAGGCAATTGTCCTTATCAATCCAAATAATCCAACTGGTGCTCTCTATCCGAAAGAAATTTTAGAAGGAATCATTGATATTGCTCGTAGACACGAATTGATTATTTTCTCTGATGAGATTTATGATCGTATGGTCTTTGATGGAGCTGTTCATATCCCTATTGCGACACTGGCTCCAGATTTATTTGTTGTGACGATGAATGGACTGTCTAAATCGCATCGTATTTGTGGTTTCCGAGTCGGTTGGATGGTCTTATCTGGTCCGAAAAAGCATGTAAAAGGTTACATTGAAGGCTTGAATATGTTGTCCAATATGCGTTTGTGTTCAAACGTTTTGGCTCAACAGGTTGTTCAAACTTCTTTGGGAGGTTACCAATCGGTTGATGAACTCTTGATGCCTGGCGGACGCTTATATGAACAAAGGGAGTTTATTACTAAGGCGATTAATGATATTCCAGGACTTTCTGCTGTAAAACCTAAGGCTGGTCTGTATGTCTTCCCAAAAATTGATCGTGAGATGTACAGAGTTGATGATGATGAACAATTTGTATTGGATTTCCTCAAGCAAGAAAAAGTACTTTTGGTCCATGGTCGAGGTTTTAACTGGAAGGATCCAGATCATTTCCGTATTGTGTATTTACCACGTGTGGATGAGTTGGCAGAAATTCAAGAAAAAATGTCACGATTCTTGCGGCAATATCGTAGATAATGGAATTTAGGGCTGAATGTTAATCAGCCTTTTCTTTTTACTTGAATGAAATTGTTTGTATTTTTCTAACAACGGTAAATATTCTGATAATTGTTGAAATTTTATGTATTTTTTGCTATACTGAAAGCAATTACAGAGTAAAGAGGAAAATATGACAACATTATTAGAGAAGACACGGAATATTACTTCTATTTTGAAGCGTTCCGAAGAGCAATTGGCAGAAGAATTGCCTTACAATGCCATTGCTGAGCATTTATCAGCTATTATTGACTGCAACTCGTGCATCATTAATAGTGAAGGTGAGGTTTTGGGATACCACATGAACTATGAGACGAACAATGATCGTGTGGAAGAATTTTTCCAAAATAAACAATTCCCAGAAGGATATGTAAAAGCAGTTGCGCAGGTTTACGATACGCAGGTTAATTTGCCTGTCGAGAGCGAGTTGACTGCCATCCCTGTCGAATCACGTTCGACCTATCCAAATGGTCTGACAACGATAGCGCCTATCCATGTGACGGGGATTCGTTTTGGTTCGCTTATTATTTGGCGGAATGATGAGCAGTTTCACGATGATGATTTGATTTTGGTGGAGATTGCGGCAACAGTAGTTGGTATTCAGTTACTTAATTTCCAACGGGAAGAAGACGAGAAGAATATCCGTCGTCGTGCGGCAGTTAATATGGCGGTAAATACGCTATCTTACTCAGAAATGAAGGCAGTTGCAGCTATTTTGGGTGAATTGGATGGCAATGAGGGGCAATTGACTGCTTCTGTGATTGCAGATCGTATCGGCATTACACGCTCGGTGATTGTGAATGCACTGCGTAAGTTGGAGAGTGCAGGGATTATTGAAAGTCGTTCTTTGGGAATGAAGGGGACTTATTTGAAAGTTCTCATCCCAGCTATTTTTGATGAAATTAAGAAACGTGACTACTAAAATGACAAAAGCATTGATTTCGATTGATTATACAATAGATTTTGTGGCAGACGAAGGAAAGTTGACTGCTGGAAAATCAGCTCAGGCTATTTCTGAACGAATTGCTCAGGTTACGCAAGAAGCTTTTGAAAATGGAGACTATATTTTCTTTGCGATTGATGGTCATGAGGAGGAGGATGAATTTCATCCTGAAGCTCAGCTTTTCCCAAGTCATAATATCATTGGGACGCAAGGGCGTGACTTGTATGGTCCTTTAGCAGATTTTTATCAAAAACATAAAGGGCATGCGCGTGTTCGTTGGATGGATAAACGTCATTATTCTACTTTTTCTGGTACGGATTTGGATGTTCGACTAAGAGAACGTGGTGTAGATACGGTTGTCTTGACGGGTGTTTTGTCTGATATTTGTGTTCTTCATACAGCTATTGATGCTTATAATAAGGGGTATCGTATTGAGGTGATCTCATCAGCCATTGCTGCATTGACGGAGGAGAATCATCAGTTTGCTCTCAACCATTTGCGTCATGTACTTGGTGCGACAATCATTGACTAATAGTATAGTGGCCAGTCTGTGGACTGGTTTTTCGTTTTTCTCCAACAGGAATCTGTATCATCAACACTCTTCGAAAATCAAACTCAGACCTTGTTGACTTAGCTTGATGAACTTCAGTTCCATCTACAACTACGTCGTCAGTCTGATTCTGATATAGTCATTTAGTTTTTCTTTTATTACTTCGTTAACTCGCTTTGCCGTACTCCAGTACTGTCTGCAGCTCGTTGCCTAGTACTAAAAGTAAACTAAAAGACTATAAAAGAAGCGGTGTGATTGACCATGATAAATTTATCAAAATGCTTTACATAGGTGATTACTTGGTGTATAATATAGTTTGTGTGTAATGGACGCACAAAAATACAGTTTATCCGCTGGGTTTAAAAGCACCTAAGATTGACAAAGATAGGAGAATAAAATGAATCCATTGATCCAAAGTTTGACAGAAGGTCAACTTCGTACTGACATCCCTTCATTCCGTCCTGGTGACACTGTGCGTGTTCACGCTAAGGTTGTCGAAGGTAACCGCGAACGTATCCAGATTTTCGAGGGTGTTGTTATCTCTCGTAAAGGTCAAGGTATCTCAGAAATGTACACTGTACGTAAAATCTCTGGTGGTGTAGGTGTTGAACGTACATTCCCAATCCACACTCCACGTGTTGATAAGATTGAAGTAGTACGTTACGGTAAAGTACGTCGTGCTAAATTGTACTACCTACGTGCATTGCAAGGTAAAGCAGCACGTATCAAAGAAATCCGTCGTTAAGATAGTCCTACAGACTATTTTGGTCGGAGAAATGGGAGGCAGCGAAAGCTGTCTCTTTTTTTAAAAAAATCTGTTGAAAAGTACTTTATTGTGAAAGCAGTGGTAAAATGGATTGTTTTTGTGTATCTTCCATGAAATAATATGTTATACTATATATTATTGTAGCTAGTATAGAGGAGGTTGCGGATGAGCGAACAGTTTATTCCATCTGTTTTATCAGATTTACGGCAGGATATTGTTCAGATGCCAGAAGTTATCAAGGAATGTAGTGGAATTCGTATTTATGGTCGTCGCATTCGTTCAGTCTTATTTACAACGGATGTGTCTATTATTGCCAACCACAATGCAGATGCTATTTTGGCTGTTTATCCATTTACGCCCAGTCCAGCTATTATCAAAAGTATTATGTTGGTTGCGTCAGTTCCAGTCTTGGCTGGTGTTGGTGGAGGCTTGACGACAGGTATGCGTTCAGCTAATATGAGTCTATTGTCTGAGTCGGAGGGAGCATACGCTGTTGTGGTAAATGGACCAACGGATGTAAAAACAATTGAGGCAATCAATAAGGTAGTAGATATTCCTATCATTTATACCGTTGTTTCTGAAAAGTCTGATTTAACCTCACGGATTAAAGCTGGAGTAGATATTTTAAATATTTCTTGCGGTATAGAAACGCCAAGGGTTGTGAAGAAGATTCGAGAAGCTTTCCCTGACTTTCCGATTATTGCGACTGGTGGACCGACTGAGGACTCTATTCGTCGGGTTATCGAAGCTGGAGCCAATGCTGTCTCCTATACAGCACCAAGTAATGGGGAGCTTTTTAAAGGGAAAATGGAAAAATACCGCAAACATGCAAAGGATTAGCTCATAAAAAGATAGGCTAAGCAAACAGTAAGTTTTATTGCTAGATGAAACTTGCTGTTTTTTATCGTTTTACGGTGTGAGATTAGGAATACTTCGCAATTTAAAGAATGGATTTTTAGGAGGCAATAGGTAACATATTAGGTCATTTCAACCTTTGTCTAGGGCTGGAAATATGGTATAATGAGAAGATAGATTTCCATTAGGAGGAAAGTAAGAATGAAGATTTCTGAAGCTGAAGTCCGTCACGTTGCCAAGCTGTCTAAGCTGGAATTTTCGGACCAGGAAACAGCGGAATTTGCGACAAGTTTGAGCAAGATTGTCGATATGGTTGAATTGCTCAATGAAGTAGATACGACAGGTGTTGCGGTAACGACCACTATGGCTGACCGTAAGAATGTCTTGCGAGCAGATATTGCCCAAAAAGGTGAGAGCCGTGAGGAGCTCTTTAAAAATGTGCCTGAATCACAAGATAACTTTATCAAGGTACCAGCTATTCTAGACGGGGGAGGAGATGCCTAATGACTTTTAACAATAAAACCATTGATGAATTGCATGACCTCCTTGTCAAAAAGGAGATTTCTGCGGTTGAGTTGACTAAGGCAACCTTGGAAGACATTAAGAGCCGTGAGGGAGCAGTGGATGCTTTCTTGACTATTACAGAAGATGCAGCTTTGGCGCAGGCTGCTGCCCTTGATGAAAAAGGGATTGATGCGGACAATGTTATGGCAGGGATTCCTTTGGCAGTCAAGGACAATATCTCTACTAAGGGGATTTTGACCACGGCAGCTTCAAAAATGCTCTATAACTACGAGCCGATTTTCGATGCGACATCAGTTTCCCAAGCCTATGCCAAGGATATGATTATTGTCGGTAAGACAAACATGGATGAGTTTGCCATGGGAGGTTCTAATGAGAACTCTGCCTTCAAACCGACTAAAAATGCTTGGGACCAGACAAAAGTTCCTGGTGGTTCTTCAGGTGGTTCGGCAGCTGCAGTTGCTGCTGGTCAGGTCCGTTTGTCACTCGGTTCTGACACAGGTGGTTCCATTCGTCAACCAGCAGCCTTTAATGGCATCGTCGGTATGAAACCGACCTACGGAACGGTGTCACGTTTTGGTCTGATTGCCTTTGGCTCATCTCTTGACCAGATTGGTCCATTCTCACAGACAGTTAAGGAAAATGCCCAGTTGCTCAATGTCATCTCTGGTCATGATGTCAAGGATGCAACATCAACGATCAATGAAATTGCAGACTTTACTAGCAAGATTGGTCAAGATATTAAAGGCATGAAAATTGCTTTGCCGAAAGAATACATGGGCGAAGGGATTGATCCGCAGGTCAAGGAAACTATTCTCAAGGCGGCTAAGCACTTGGAAAGCTTGGGTGCCATTATCGAGGAAGTCAGCCTGCCACATTCTAAGTATGGGGTTGCCGTTTACTACATCATCGCTTCATCAGAGGCATCTTCTAACTTGCAGCGTTTTGACGGTATCCGTTATGGTTTCCGTGCAGAAGATGCGACAAACTTGGATGAAATTTACGTGAGAACCCGTAGCCAAGGTTTTGGTGAGGAAGTCAAACGTCGTATTATGTTAGGTACATTTAGCTTGTCATCTGGTTACTACGATGCCTACTTCAAGAAGGCTGGTCAGGTGCGGACCTTGATTATCCAAGATTTTGAAAAGGTCTTTGCGGACTATGACTTGATTTTGGGGCCAACTGCTCCGACGGTTGCCTTTGGTTTGGACACGCTCAACCATGACCCTGTGGCCATGTACTTGGCGGACTTGTTAACAATTCCTGTAAACTTGGCAGGTCTTCCTGGTCTTTCTATTCCTGCTGGTTTTGTTGAAGGCTTGCCAGTTGGTTTGCAGTTGATTGGTCCAAAGTACTCAGAAGAGACCATTTACCAAGTGGCTGCTGCCTTTGAAGCGACGACAGACTACCACAAGCAACAACCAGTGATTTTTGGAGGTGCTAACTAATGAACTTTGAAACGATTATTGGTCTAGAAGTCCATGTGGAGTTGAATACCAACTCGAAAATTTTCTCACCTTCATCTGCTCATTTTGGTGAGGATCCAAATGCCAATACCAACGTGATTGACTGGTCTTTCCCAGGTGTCCTTCCTGTTCTTAATAAGGGCGTTGTGGACGCAGGAATCAAGGCTGCCTTGGCTTTGAACATGGACATTCATAAGGACATGCACTTTGACCGTAAGAACTATTTCTACCCTGATAACCCTAAAGCCTATCAGATTTCCCAGTTTGACGAGCCGATTGGCTACAATGGCTGGATTGAGATTGAGTTAGAAGATGGTTCAACCAAGAAAATCCGTATCGAGCGTGCGCATTTGGAAGAGGATGCTGGTAAGAATACCCATGGGACAGACGGCTATTCTTATGTGGACCTCAACCGTCAGGGTGTGCCTTTGATTGAGATTGTATCAGAAGCCGATATGCGCTCGCCTGAGGAGGCCTATGCCTATTTGACAGCCCTCAAGGAAATTATCCAATACACTGGCATTTCAGATGTCAAGATGGAAGAGGGGTCTATGCGCGTGGATGCCAACATCTCTCTTCGTCCCTATGGTCAAGAAAAATTTGGTACCAAGACTGAGTTGAAAAACCTCAACTCCTTCAATTATGTGCGCAAGGGCTTGCAGCATGAAGTAGAACGTCAGGCCAAAATCTTGCGTTCTGGTGGTCAAATCCAGCAGGAAACTCGTCGTTACGATGAATCTACAGGTGAAACCATTCTCATGCGTGTCAAAGAAGGGTCAGCTGACTACCGTTACTTCCCTGAGCCAGACCTGCCACTCTATGAGATTGATGATAGCTGGATTGAGGAAGTTCGTGCAGAATTGCCAGTCTTTCCAAAGGCTCGCCGTGCTCACTATGTAGAAAACTTGGGCTTGACCGCCTATGATGCAGGTCAATTGACGTCTACCAAGGCCTTGTCTGACTTCTTTGAAGCAGCGGTGGCAGCAGGTGGCGATGCCAAACAAGTTTCTAACTGGTTGCAGGGTGAGGTGGCTCAGTTCCTCAATGCTGAAGGTAAGACTATTGAGCAAATCGCTTTGACACCAGAAAACTTGGTTGAGATGATTGCCTTGATTGCGGATGGAACTATTTCATCTAAAATCGCCAAGAAAGTCTTTGTTCACTTGGCGAAAGAAGGCGGCTCTGCCAAGGCTTATGTTGAGAAGGCTGGTTTGGTACAGATTTCAGACCCTGCTGTTCTCATTCCGATTATCCACCAAGTCTTTGCGGATAATGAAGCAGCCGTAGCTGACTTCAAGTCTGGCAAACGCAATGCCGATAAGGCCTTTACAGGCTTCTTGATGAAAGCGACTAAGGGACAAGCTAACCCGCAAGTTGCACAACAACTCTTGGCTCAGGAATTGGCTAAGTTGTTAGACTAATACTCTTCGAAAATCAAACTCAAACCTTGTTGACTTGATTTGATGAGTGTAAAGCTCCAGTGGAGCTGTACAGCTTGTCATCATCAAATAATAAAGTGGGGGCTATCTGTTCAGGTAAGAACCGAAGACGTTCGCTCTATCTCCGAACCTTTGGAGCTAGTTTGATTTTGATTTTCATTGAGTATTGGATAAAATAGAAGAAAACCGAGAATTCGTCAGAACTCTCGGTTTTTCTTTTGCACTTTTAATAAGAACTTTCCCGTATAACCAGCTGGGTACCCAGTTTGATTTTACGGGGGTGGTGGGGCGTTGGACTTGTTATGACACGGTCCAGCAGTTGCATGGCTTCTTGGCCCATTTCTTCGGTGTAGACACTGATAGAAGACAGGGCTGGATAGACTTGGCGCGTGATGGCTGTATCGTTAAAGGTGATGAGTTGGACTCTATCTGGCACTGCGATTTGACGCTCTTGAAGGGCTCGAAGGGCACCGACAGCCAGAGTGTCGTTTGCCATGAAAAAGGCAGTGGGTAGCTGGTCGCCTAGATCCTCAATAGCTTGGCTCATCAGCTCATAGCCTGACTGGGTGGAGAATTTTCCTTGGTAGATATAGTTTTCTTGGAGAATGCCCAAGGTGTCTAGGTAGTCACGAAAGGCAGTCAGGCGGGGATCTGTTGGCAGTTGGTGGCCGTCTGTGGTTTCTTCCTGTCCAACCAATAGGCCAATGTCTGTCAAACCTTGCGAATGGAAGTGGTCAATAACTGTCTGAACAGAGTGTTCAAAGTCAGTCGTGACGCAGGAGAATCCCTCGGTCAGTGTATCAGAATCCACAAAGATTAACTTGGAAGACAAGTTGGTCAGCTCTGCTATTTGCCCAGAAGAAAATTTGCCAACTGCGATGATGCCGTCCAATCCTTGAAGGAGGGGATTGGTCAAGTCGTTGAAGGAGCGGATGATTTGATAGCCGAGAAGGCTGGCAGTCTGCTCGATGCTGGCACGGATGGAGTAGTAGTAGAGGTCAGCCAGCTCTTCGCTCTCGGTGTACCACTGAACAATACCGATGGTGCCTTTTTGTTGGGGAGCTTGTTTTTTGAGGTGTTTGGTGTAGCCCAGGTCCTGTGCCAAGTTGAAAATGCGGTCGCGGGTTTCTTGGCTGACGGATAGGGTCAGGTCTCCCTTGAGAACGCGGGAAACGGTGGCAGAGGATAGGTGGGCTTGTTTTGCTATGTCTTTGATTGTTACCATGTTCTTCTCCTGTTTATTTGTCTCTAGTATAGCATAAAAAAACAAAATTAGTAAAAATTTAGTAAAAATATTGACTTTTAAATTGTTGAGTTGTACAATAAAAGAAAACGATTACAAAATTTAGGAGGTTCTTATGAACACAGAACAACTCAAGCAGGCCTTTCTCGATGTGTTTGGTCAAGAGGCAGATGCGACTTTCTTCTCACCAGGTCGGATTAATTTGATTGGTGAGCATACAGACTACAACGGTGGTCATGTCTTTCCAGCGGCTATTACCTTGGGAACCTACGGGGCTGCTCGCAAACGTGATGACCAAGTTTTGCGCTTTTATTCTGCTAACTTTGAAGAACTTGGGATTATCGAAGTGGATTTGAACAATCTGGTCTTTGATAAGGCAGATAACTGGACCAACTATGCCAAGGGTGTTCTCAAATTCTTGCAGGAAGCAGGGCACAGCATTGACACAGGTATGGAAGTCTTTGTTTACGGTAACATTCCAAACGGTTCAGGCTTGTCATCATCAGCTTCCTTGGAACTCTTGATTGGCATTATCGCAGAAGAACTGTATGGACTTGAGCTAACTCGACTTGATTTGGTGAAAATTGGGAAACAAACGGAAAATCACTTTATTGGTGTCAATTCTGGGATCATGGACCAGTTTGCGATCGGTATGGGAGCAGACCAACGTGCCATTTATCTGGATACCAATAGCTTGGAGTATGAATTGGTGCCGCTGGATTTGGGTGATCATGTGATTGTCATCATGAACACCAATAAACGCCGTGAATTGGCAGACTCTAAGTACAATGAACGCCGCGCAGAATGTGAAAAAGCAGTGGAAGAATTGAATGCAGTCTTGACTATTCAAACTCTAGGTGAATTGGATGAGTGGACCTTTGATCAATATAGTTATTTGATTAAGGATGAAAATCGTATCAAGCGTGCCCGCCATGCTGTTTTGGAAAATCAACGGACCTTGCAAGCTCGTAAGGCTTTAGAAGAAGGAGATTTGGCAACCTTTGGTCGTCTGGTCAATGCTTCCCATGTTTCCCTGGAGCATGATTATGAAGTGACAGGTCTAGAGTTGGATACCTTGGCTCACACAGCTTGGGAGCAAGAAGGCGTTCTTGGTGCTCGGATGACAGGAGCAGGTTTCGGCGGTTGTGGTATTGCTATTGTTCATAAGGATAAGGTTGATGACTTTACAGAAAATGTTGGTAAGACCTATACAGAGGTTGTAGGCTATGAACCAAGCTTCTATGTAGCGGAGATTGCTGGAGGCTCTCGCGTCTTATCTAGAAAATAGATCGGAGAAATGATGACAGGATTGGTGGATCGTTTTGTTGGGCAGGTCATTGCCAACAGTGATTTTGAGGAAATGGATGCTCTTTACCTGCGCAATCGGGTCTTGGCTTTGGTGGGAGACCAGGTTCTGACTGTTCAAACAGATTTAGATGACTTGATTGAATTAAAAGATGAACTATTGACTCATGGAGTTCGAACTGGTTTTGTGGGTGAATTGCTGGAAGAGCAGGACATGGTTGGGGCTTGTTTGATGGATTTGATGACGCCAAGTCCGAGTCAGGTCAATCGTGATTTTTGGCAGACCTATCAGGACAGTCCAGAGCAAGCGATTGGCGACTTCTATGAATTGAGCAAGCGCAATGACTATATCAAGATGGCTGCGATTGCGAAAAATATCTATTATCCAGTTTCGACAGAGTATGGGGATTTGGAAATCACGATCAATCTGTCCAAACCTGAGAAGGATCCCAAGTCTATTGCAGCTGCTACGAAAGCTGAAGCAAGCAATTATCCCAAATGCCTACTCTGTATGGAAAATGAGGGCTATCAGGGTCGGATTAACCATCCAGCACGCGCCAACCACCGTATTATTCGCTTGGATTTAGGACAGGAAAAGTGGGGCTTCCAGTATTCGCCCTATGCTTACTACAATGAACATGCTATTTTCCTAAATCAGGAACATGTGCCGATGGTCATTAGTCCGCGAACATTTGAGCAACTCTTGGATTTGTTGGATTTGTTGCCAGGCTATTTTGTTGGCTCCAACTCCGACCTACCAATCTCGGGTGGCTCCATCTTGACTCACAATCACTATCAGGGTGGGCGGCACAGTTTTGCCATGGAAAAGGCACCGATAGAAGGCCAGCTGGTTTTTGACGGCTTTGAGTCCGTATCTGCTGGCATTGTCAAATGGCCCATGTCGGTGATTCGCTTGAGTTCAGCAGATAAGGCATCGCTTCTTGGTTTAGCGACTAAGATTTTGGAAAAATGGCGGAGCTACTCAGATGATAGCGTTCAGATTAAGGCTGAGACGGATGGAACTCCCCATCATACCATCACCCCTATTGCTCGGAAACGAGGAGATTTGTACGAGCTGGATTTGGTTCTCCGCGACAATCAGACCTCAGAAGAGTTTCCAGATGGCATCTATCATCCACATCCAGATGTGCAACATATCAAGAAAGAAAATATCGGCTTAATTGAGGTAATGGGCTTGGCGATTTTACCCCCACGTTTAAAGGCAGAATTGGCTGAAGTAGAAAAATTCTTACTGGGTCAAGATAGTCAAGTGGCTGATTATCATCAGCTTTGGGCGGAAAGCCTGAAAACAGCTCACCCAGATGTGACGGAAGAAACCGTCGAACAAGTTGTTCGTGAGTCAGTGGGACAAATTTTCGCGCGTGTATTGGAAGATGCAGGTGTCTACAAACGAACTCCAGAAGGACAGGCAGCCTTTCTACGATTCGTAGAATTTGTAGGTTTAGTAGCATAAATGTAAGAAAGAGTGGGAGTGGGACAGAACTCGACCAATCTAAAGAGTTCGTCAACAAGTCCTTATTTCCAGTTGTTGAGCTGAAACAGTCTATCCCCAGACCTTGAATGATGAGAGCTGACTACCGCCAGCTTGTATCTCCCACTTCAAAAGGTCTCCCAGACCTTTTGAACTCCCACCCCGTACAGCTCAAACTGTCTGGGAGACAGTTTGAGGTTGGAAATGAAGCGAACTTTGTTCGCATCAGTCGTAGAGGTCAGATTTGGAGCGTGAAACGCGAACTGCTGAGATTTGCTCTGCAAATCCCATTTCCAACCTTTAACAGTCTCCCAGACTGTTAAAGCCAATCAACCACTGCGCTGAGATGTTGACGCAAACTTAGTGAGGTTGGACCTGTCTTTTTGCCTCCCTTCCTGCTCTTTTGGTATAATGGAAGTATTCACAGTGTGAGAAGGAGATATGATGGCGGAAAAGAGATTGGGGACACTGATTACATTAATAGCAGGTATAGCCTGGGGCTTGTCTGGAGTGAGTGGGCAGTACTTGATGTCACGTGGTGTTTCAGTAGATATGATTACCTCCCTGCGTTTGTTGGTATCGGGATTCTTTCTCGTTGGCCTGGCTTATGCTACAGCGAAAGAACAGCTGTTGATAGTATTGAAAAATAGAAAAGCCTTGTTGGGAATTTTTGTTTTTGCGATGTTGGGTCTGGTTCTTAACCAGATGGCTTATTTACAAGCCATCTATCATACCAATGTGGGAACGGCTACGGTTTTACAATACCTTTGCCCTATCTTAGTCTTGGCTTATACCTGTTTGAAAAATAAGGAAAAGCCATCAGGGATTGAGTTGATTTCAATTATCTTAGCCGTAGCAGGAACTTTTTTGATTGCGACTCATGGCAAATTAGATGAATTGGCAGTGACTCCAATCGGTTTGTTCTGGGGAATCTTCTCAGCCTTTACTTATGCGCTATATATTATTTTGCCAGGTAAATTGATCCGTCGATACGGCAGTATAACGGTGATTGGTTTAGGGATGTTAATGGGTGGTTTTGTAGTCACGCTTGGTTTGCAAACTTGGCAGCATCATCTTCCTATTGATGGTGGAATTTTCCTGGGGCTGTTAGGTATTGTCGGAGTCGGGACGATTTTTGCCTATACTGCCTTTCTTAAAGGCGTCAGTATGGTTGGTCCTGTCAATGGTAGTCTTTTGGCCTCGATTGAGCCGATTGCATCTGTCTTTTTTGCAGTATGGTTGGTCAATGAGCAATTTTATGCAATTGATTTTGTTGGAATGTTGTTGATTTTACTTGCTGTTTTACTTATTTCTTTAAAAGATATATTGGTTGCCCAAAAGAGTATTGGTTAATATACTCTTTTTTGTTATACTAAAGAAAAAACTTGAAAGGAATAAAGATGATTAAAGAATTTTGTTCCGAAAATCATGTAGGTGTGATGAAGGCCCTATCCCTAGGAGCTAAACGGATTGAACTCTGTGATAATTTGGCAGTCGGAGGGACGACGCCGAGTTATGGAGTGATCAAACATGTTTGTCAACTGGCTCATGAGAACGAAGCCACAGTCATGACCATGATTCGCCCTCGAGGTGGAGATTTTTGCTACGATGAAGCTGAGGTGGAAATGATGGTTGAAGATTGTAAAGTAGCGATTGAACTAGGTTCAGATGGTCTGGTTTATGGTTTGTTAACCGAGGAAAATTGGTTGGACGAAGCGGCCTTGGAAAGACTGTTTGCTGTTTCGCAGGACTGTCAGATTGTCTTTCACATGGCTTTTGACCAAATTCCTCGCGAACGCCAATTTGAGGCTCTTGATTGGCTGGCAGAACATGGAGTGACACGGATTTTGACGCGTGGAAGTCTGACAGGGTCTGCCTTGAACAAGGTGGAATGGTTACAGGAGATTGTCGCCTATGCACAAGGTAAAATTGAAATCTTGATTGGTGGTGGATTGACTGTGGAAAATGTGCCAGTTTTACTAGAAAAACTAGCTATTGACCAAGTTCATGGGACAAGATTGTTTTGGTAGGACAGGTCTGCCTCTAAACGGCTCAGCAGACTATTTACTTTTCTGGGTTTATATTAGCTATATTTAAGAAATATGGAGTATACTCTGTTTATTCTTTTTCATACCCCTCCTAGAAAGCACCTAAGTGGGTGCTTTTTGTTCATATTGCACAAAGAGTTTGTGATATGAAAATATTTACAAAAATGTATAAACTTGTTACAATAATGGTATAAATAAACAAGTGGGGGAGGATGCCATGGGGATGGTTGGAAATCACGAAATTTCAGATAAGATTCTATTGCCAGATGGGTATTATGAAAAGCTTTTAGAGTATGCACAAGCTGAGAAAACTGGTTTCGATGCGGAATTGGAAAGACTTGGCGAGCAGGGGCTGTTGCTTAATATCTACAAGGGTCAGGAAGCAGATAGGGAGATTATCCTGTCTGATATTGAGAATTTAGACAAAGAAATTAGAGAAGAGTTGGCTCAATATGCCGTAACACTTCTGAATCCATTGCGTAAACAGTTGGGGACTGTAGCAGTGGAGATGAGTGATTTTGCTTTGGACTATGCTGTTCGTTTAGCCCAATCCTTGAATAGTACTTTGCGTTATCATAATTATGATAGCTTGATTGCCATTGCTAAAACCAAAGGAGTTGAACCGAAAGGTAAGGATTGTCAATCATTTTCAGAGTACAGACAGCGTTACAGTCTCTATGATGCTAAGAAGTTAATTTATCGCGCTCTCGCGTGGCGTCTATTCGATGATAGTCATGCAGATTATGGACATGCTCTTACCATTTTGGGGTTGGATGAGGATGAGTCAGGAGTGGAGCAAATCGGTTTTGCTTTTTCAAAATTTACTCTTGATATTGATTGGTTGCTAACCCATATGATTTTCATTCCGAAAGATTGGATTTTGGAAGAAGGTCAGATTTAATTCACAACTACCATTACATTACCTCCAGAAGGCACTCGGTTAATCCGAGTGTTTTCTGCTATCGATTCGCATTTTTCTTAGAAAAATGGTATAATTATCTGATAAAAAACTTTGGAGACGACAGTGAGTTTAGAAAATTACATGCCGGATTTTGCCTTGGAAAAGGCTTATGACGTGACCGTCGAAAGCTTGAAAAAACATGGCATAAAAGTAGTGTTTGTTGACTTGGATAATACCTTGATTGCTTGGAACAATCCTGATGGTACGCCAGAGATGCGCCAGTGGTTACATGATTTGCAGGACGCAGGTATTCCTGTTGTGGTGGTGTCTAACAATAAATACGAACGTGTCAAACGGGCGGTTGAAAAATTTGGGATTGAATTTGAAGCCTTCGCTCTCAAGCCTTTCACCTTTGGGATTAACCGTGCTTTGAAACGCTTTGATGTCCAGCCGTATGAGGTAATTATGATTGGCGATCAGCTGATGACGGATATTCGGGCTGCTAAGCGAGCTGGTCTCAAGTCTGTCTTGGTCAAACCCTTGATAAAGACGGACTCTATCAATACGCAGATTAACCGTTGGCGTGAGCGACGGACTATGAAAAAAATCATCGCTAAATATGGAGCGATAGACTACAAGAGGGAGATGTAAGTGGAAGAATTATTTTGTATCGGCTGTGGTGCCCAGATTCAGACGCTAGACAAGGCTGTCGCTGGTTTTACACCTCAATCAGCCCTAGAAAAAGGCATGGAAACAGGGCAACTCTACTGCCAACGTTGTTTCCGTTTGCGCCATTATAATGAGATTTCAGATGTCAATATCTCGGATGACGATTTCTTGAAACTCCTCCATAGCGTAGGAGAAAGCGATGCCTTGGTGGTCAATGTCATTGATATTTTTGATTTCAATGGTTCGGTCATTCCAGGTTTACCTCGCTTTATTTCTGGAAATGACGTGCTTTTGGTCGGCAACAAGCAGGACATTTTACCCAAGTCTGTCAAGACAGGCAAGGTTACTCAGTGGTTGACTGAGCGGGCACATGAAATCGGCATGCGACCAGTTGATGTAGTCTTGACTTCAGCCCAAAACAAGCAGGCTATCAAGGACTTGATTGAAAAGATTGAACAACACCGAAAGGGACGGGATGTCTATGTGGTCGGCGTGACCAACGTCGGCAAGTCAACCTTGATTAACGCTATTATTCAAGAAATCACAGGGGATAAGGATGTCATTACGACTTCACGTTTCCCTGGAACGACGCTGGATAAGATTGAAATCCCTCTGGATGATGGTTCATACATCTATGATACGCCAGGAATTATCCACCGTCACCAGATGGCCCATTATTTGACGGCTAAAAACCTCAAGTACATCAGCCCTCGCAAGGAAATCAAGCCAAAGACCTACCAGCTCAATCCAGAACAAACCTTGTTCTTGGCTGGTCTGGGACGATTTGACTTTGTGGCTGGTGAACGCCAAGGCTTTACGGCCTTCTTTGACAATGAATTGCAGCTCCACCGTACCAAACTGCAGGGAGCTAGTGAATTTTACCAGAAACATGCGGGCTCACTTTTAGTGCCGCCAACCAGCAAGGAATTGAAAGAATTTCCTGAATTGGTCCGCCATGAATTTACCATCAACGAGAAGACGGATGTAGTCTTCTCAGGACTTGGTTGGATTCGTGTCAATGAAAAAGCCAAGATTGCTGCCTGGGCTCCTAAGGGTGTGGATGTGGTGATCCGCAAGGCCATTATTTAGATGTGAGTACTGGTTACATTTGTTAGCCAATAAATTATAGAAACATAGGAAAAATAGATGTCATTAACTTCAAAACAACGTGCCTTTTTGAACAGTCAGGCACACAGTCTCAAACCCATCATTCAGATTGGGAAAAATGGTCTCAATGACCAGATTAAAACCAGTGTTCGTCAGGCGTTGGACGCGCGTGAATTGATCAAGGTGACCTTGCTACAAAATACGGATGAAAACATTCACGAAGTAGCTGAAATCTTGGAAGAAGAAATCGGTGTGGATACGGTCCAAAAAATCGGTCGCATCTTGATTTTATTCAAACAATCTAGCAAGAAAGAGAACCGTAAAATTTCCAAACAGGTCAAAGAAATCTAAGAAGGAGAGCCTATGGCTATTGAACTCTTAACACCCTTTACCAAGGTTGAATTAGAGGTTGAAAAGAAAGAAACCAATCGCAAACAAGTGGGGATTCTGGGAGGAAACTTCAATCCTGTCCACAATGCTCATTTGATTGTGGCAGACCAGGTCCGTCAACAGTTGAAGCTAGATGAGGTCTTGCTCATGCCAGAATTCCTTCCGCCCCATGTGGACATGAAAGAAACCATTGACGAATACCATCGCTATTCCATGCTCAAGATGGCTATTGCAGGTATTGAGGGTTTGGGGATTGAAACCATTGAACTGGAACGCCGTGGTGTCAGCTATACCTATGACACCATGAAATTGCTGAAGGAAAAAAATCCTGATACGGATTATTATTTTATCATCGGTGCAGATATGGTAGACTACCTCCCAAAATGGCACAGGATTGATGAATTGGTCCAGTTGGTGCAGTTTGTTGGTGTCCAGCGTCCTCGTTACAAGGCAGGGACTTCCTATCCTGTTATCTGGGTAGATGTGCCCTTGATGGACATTTCCTCCAGCATGGTGCGGAGCTTTATCAAGCAAGGACGGGTGCCGAATTTTATGGTGCCTCATGAAGTTCTGGACTATATCGAAGAAAAGGGACTTTACCAATGATTGCAGCAGATTTGACATTTGACCGTCAGGCTCTTTTGGAAAAAATCCGTGTAGCCATGAAGCCAGCGCGCTTCCAACATGTCTTGGGTGTGGAAGAGGCGGCGCTTGCCTTGGCAGACCAATACGGCTGTGATCCGAAAAAAGCCAGTCTGGCAGCGCTTTTGCATGATTATGCCAAGGAAGTGGAAGACCAAATCTTTCTGGATTTGATTGCCAAGTATGATTTGGACAAGGACCTGCTTAACTGGGATAATAACATCTGGCACGGTGTGGTTGGGGCCTATAAAATCGCAGAAGATTTTGGCTTGAAAGATGAGGAAATTTTCCAAGCCATTCAACGACATACTATTGGTGCTGGGCAGATGACCTTACTGGACAAGGTGCTCTATGTGGCGGACTACATCGAACCCAATCGGGATTTTCCTGGGGTGGACGAGGCGCGACGAATTGCAAAAGAGTCCTTGGACAAGGCGGTAGCCTATGAAACTGCCCAAACCATTTCTTACTTAGCCAAGAAGGGGATTCCCATTTATCCACAAACCTTGGAAACTTATAATGGATATGTCACATATTTGAAGGAGTAGAGATGATTGCATTAAAACCTGTGGATGAAAGTTCTTATCAAGCTGTCTTAGACTTGACAGTAGCCGAGGCAGATAAGGGCTTCGTGGCTCCCAACGTGCGTTCCTTGGCGGATGCCTGGTTATACAGAATGAATGGTGATGTCTTCCCCTATGCCATCTGGGCAGATGAGCAGGTTGTTGGCTTTGCCTTGATTGACATTGATGAGGACATCCAGCAGTATATGCTCTGGCGGTTTATGATTGGTCAAGAATTTCAGGGGAAAGGCTATGGTCAGGCAGCTTTGGAAGCTGTTATTCAACTGGCTCAGAAGCACCCTGTCTGCAATCATTTGATTGTCTCTTATGTCAAGGGCAACCAAAAGATGGCAAGACTATTGGAGAAAAATGGTTTTGTCTTAGATTTTGAAGAAGAAAGGGAATTGGTGTTCCGTTTGGAAACGCCTGGGGTCAAGTTTTGAAATCTGCATTGTTAGTCATTGACATTCAGCATTTGCCTGTGGAAGGTAAGCCCTATGGGATTGAAAATCGGCTTCGGCTCTGGCATGAGAGCCTTGCTCAAGCCCGTCAAGCGGGGCTAGAGGTCATCCATGTCCGCCATCATGACCAGGAATTGGTCAAGGGGACTGCTGACTGGGAGATTCACTCAACTGTTGCACCCTTAGCTAGTGAGAAGATTTTCGATAAGACCTTTAATAGTGCCTTCAAGGAAACAGGGCTTCATACTTATTTGCAGGAAAAGGGAATTGAGCAGCTCATTATCATGGGCATGGCGACCAATTTTTGCATTGATACGACGATTAAAGTAGCCTTTGAACTAGGCTACAAGGTAGCTGTGATTCAGGACGGAACGACGACAGGTTATTCAGGCAAATTGGACGCCAAAGACGTGATTGACCACTACCAAAACATCTGGTCATGGAATTTTGCCCAGGTGGATACATTAGAAAATATAATTAGAGGATAAGATGAAAGAACTAGATTTAGTAAAAGTTGTGGTCCAGGCTGCTGATGACAAGCGAGCTGAGGACCTTGTTGTAATTGATGTTCAAGGCGTGACTAGTCTGACAGACTACTTTGTGATTGCCAGTTCTATGAACAGTCGCCAGTTGGAGGCTATTGCGGAAAACATCCGTGAAAAGGTAGCGGAAGTTGGGATCAAGGGGAGCCGTGTAGAAGGCGATAGTAACGGTGGCTGGGTCCTTTTGGACCTTGGAGGCGTAGTCGTTCATATCTTCTCAGAAGAAATGCGTGACCTCTACAACCTTGAAAAATTATGGCACGAAGGCAGCTTCTTGGAAGTCGCAGAACTTTTAGAAGAGGAGTAGTGAGAGCGGAGAGAACTCGACTGACAAAAAGGGTTCGTCAACAACTCAAAACTCTGACTTTTTGAACACAGTGTGAGTTAATGAAGCAGTCGATTGGCAGCTTTTTATGAAAGGAAAATATGGCAGCATCTAAAAGTAAGCGGTCACGAAGAGAATTTTTCAAAAATAATATCGCAGTAAATGAGAAGGATTTTCCTTCTGATGAATTTGAGGTGCATCACGTTATAGAGTGGGCTGAGATTGATGAGGAAAATCACTTATCGAGACAGAAAATCGACACTTATAAAAATATGTTTCTTCTGAGTAAAGAAGTACATAAAGAAATTACAAGAAAAACAAATTCCTCTCGTGCGTCGAATAGAGGACAATATGGAGTAACACCTAGAAAATTCTATAAAGTTGAAATTTATGATGATATTGAGGAAATATTAGTGAAATTAATAAATATTATGGACTTTAAAGATTTTATAGAGTTAAAATATGGAAAAGATATCTTTTTTGATTTAAAAAATAAGGACATCATCTTGAAATATAATGAAGAAATGTTAGAAGAACATTTCGGATAATGGAGAAAAATATGGCAACTTATGAAACCTTTGCGGCGGTCTATGATGAAATCATGGATGACAGCTTGTATGATAAATGGACAGATTTTAGCTTGCGGAACTTGCCACAAGACACCAAGACAATTTTAGAATTGGCCTGTGGGACAGGGATTCAGGCTGTACGTTTTGCTCAAAAGGGCTATGAGGTGACAGGGCTTGACCTGTCCTATGAAATGTTGGAATTGGCCCAGAAAAAAGCAGAAGCTGCTGGTGTCATGATGGAATTGGCCCAAGCAGATATGATGGCTCTGGAAGGTGTGGGAGATTTCGATGCGGTGACCTGTTATTCGGACAGTCTGTGCTATATGTCGGACCGAGAAGCCGTTTTGCGGGTCTTTGAAGGCGTTCACTCGGTTCTCAATCAAGGTGGCACTTTCCTTTTTGACGTTCACTCCATCTATCAAATGGAAGAAGTATTTGCAGGCTATAGCTACCATGAAAATTACGAGGATTTTGCCTTTGTTTGGGACACCTACGAAGGTGAGCATGAGCATTCCATTGTGCATGAATTGACCTTCTTTGTCAAAGATGAGGACAGTCAAGAGGAGCGGTTTATCCGTCGGGATGAAGTGCATGAAGAGCGGACCTATCCGATTGAAACCTATGTGGAATTATTGAAACAGGCTGGTTTTGCTTCTGTGGAAGTCTTTGCGGATTTTGAAGATCAAGTTCCGACAGAAACAAGCCAGCGGTGGTTTTTCAAGGCGGTCAAGGCATGATTTCGGGGATAATAGCGGAATACAATCCTTTTCACACGGGGCATAAGTACCTGCTGGAACAGGCGGAAGGCTTGAAAATTGTGGTTATGTCTGGCAATTTTATGCAACGGGGTGAGCCAGCCATTGTGGATAAGTGGACACGGGCTCAGATGGCTTTGGAACACGGGGCAGATCTTGTTGTCGAGATGCCCTTTTTGGTGTCGGTCCAGTCGGCTGACCATTTCGCCAAGGGAGCAATCAGCATTTTACACAGGCTAGGTGTGGAAAAACTGGTTTTCGGTACGGAAGAAATGCTGGATTATCAGAAAATTGCGGATATCTATGTGGATAAGTCGGAAGAGATGGAAAATTTTGTGAAAAACTTGCCTGACCATCTCTCTTATCCACAGAAAACCCAGGCTATGTGGCAGGAATTTGCTGGGCTGACTTTCACAGGTGATACGCCCAACCATATTCTGGGCTTGGCTTATGCTAAGGCGGTGGCTGGAACAGGCATTCAGCTCAGCCCTGTTCAACGGCAGGGAGCTGGTTTTCATTCGGAAGAGGTGGAAACGTCCTACGCCTCGGCGACAGCTATCCGAAAGGGTGCTGACCAGTTGGACTTGGTGCGTGACTTTTTACCGTCTGCCAGTCTCTTTGAAGAGGCGACCAAGGTAAGCTGGAGAAATTATTTTCCCCTGCTCCGCTACCAGATTGCGACCCACCGAGATCTCAGTCAGATCTTTCAGGTGAACGAAGAACTAGCCAGTCGTATCCGCTCTGCCATTGGGAGCGCAGCGACCGTGGAGGAGTTAGTGGATGCTGTTGCGACCAAGCGCTACACCAAGGCGCGGGTGCGACGGGTGCTGACCTACATCCTGGTCAACGCGGTGGAGGCTCCCTTGCCAGAGGCGGTTCATGTGCTGGGCTTCACAGCTCGGGGCCAGGCCTATCTCAAGACTGTCAAGGAGCAGGTGGACCTGGTGACGCGGATCGGCAAAGAGCCCTGGGACAGCCTGACCCAGCAGGCGGATAGCGTCTATCGGTTGGGGGCTGACGCAATAGCAGAGCAGACCTACGGGCGAGTGCCGGTGAGGGTGGAGTGAGATGAAGAAAGAGAAAATAGGAAGTTTTTGTAGGTGACTTGAAAACGTTCCTATTTTTTTTTGTATAATTTAAGTAGCAAAATCAAAGGACATAAATCATGGAAAATTGGATGGATTATTTTAAGCCTCACATTGTAGATAGGGGCTACAGTTTGTTTTTAGATGATGCTGTTCAAGGGCTTCAAGAGGTGGGTGAGGGGTACTATGCCCTTGTCTCTGGTAGTCAAGTCTATCAGGTGGATATTGACTTGGAGCATGGTCAGCTGGTCGGTATGTGGTGTGAGTGTCCCCATGCTCAGGAGATGAACCACTGCAAGCACATGGCTGCAGTCTTGTTTGCTATTTCTGAGTTGGAGGGTCAGCCAGTTGTTGAGAGGAAGGGACAGTCACTTGTCCAGCTCCTGGATAAGCTGACAGTTGAGCAGCTACGGGCTTTTGTTCTTGAATTAGCTCAAGAAGATAGGGAACTGGCTAATCGAATTCAGCTGCGTTTCTCTGCCCAGTTAACTTCACAGCAAGTGGAAAATGTGAAAAAGGAAATCAGAGACCTGGGGCTTCCTTTTGAGGACAGGCGTACGGGCTATATCGAGTATAGGCAGACTAGGGATTACGAGCGGGCCGTAGAAAAGGCCATGCATCAGTATCTCCAGCCTTTGCTGGATAGGTGTGAGTATGAGAGTTTCTTGGCTGTATCAGATGCCTTCTATCATCAGATTTGCCAGCAGGAGTTGGATGATTCCAATGGAACGACTGGTAGTCTGCTGTATAGACTTGCTGGCTACTGGCAGTATTTATTGACTGTGGCTCCGGATAAGATTGCCCAAGAATTACTAGACTGGTGCTTAGGACAGCTAAGTGGCTATGAGGTTGCAGAGGATCTTCTCATGGAATTTGTGGAAATGGAGTTTCAAGAAGAAACCTTCCTTGAGCAGAAATTGACCTATTTTCAAGCGGTCTTGCAGGCGATAGAAGAAGGAGACAAGTCCTCTTGGTCATGGAAATTCCGTCGCGATCGATTTGCCTTGCTCTGTTACAGGTTGTTGGTTCAGTTGGGCTCTAGTGAGGCAGACTTGCTGACCTTCCAGGCTAATCATTGGGAGGTGGCTGAACTTCGTAAATTGTCTATTACCCAGGCTGTAGCAAATCAGCAGCTAGATCGGGCAGTCCATCTCTTGCAGGAAAGTAAGCGATTGGATGCCCAGTATAGGGGACTGGTGTCGGATTACAGCCAGCAGCTACGGGACATCTATCGTTCTCAAGGGCAGGATGACAAGGTCAGAGAAGAACTACTGGAGATGATTTTTTCAGTTGGTGATACAGATTTGGAGTTGATAGAGGAGTTACGGGACTATGTTTCTAGGGAAGAATGGCAGAGCTACTTAGATGATTTGTTGGAGGATGGTCGTTTCCAGTCGCAGCAGTTGAAATTGTTGCAATTGGCAGACCGACCGCAGGAATTATTGGACCGCATTACAGCAAGTTACTGGTTCTTAGAAAATTTGGATCGATTTGAAGACTATTTATCAGAGAAACTACCCGAGCAATTACGAGATGCCTACGCTCAAGCTCTTTGTCAGCAGATGGATGTGGCTAGTAGTCGAAGCCGCTATCGTCAGTTGGCAGGGTATTTAGTAAAAATTGCAGGTTTACCTGATGGAAAAGTGGTGAGTGCAAGTCTTCGCACCTCGTGGAAAGTCCAGTATCCGCGACGCAAAGCCATGATAGAGGAATTAGATGCAGTGAGGTGGTAGGATATGGCAGTTTCGTTTCAAGATGTGGTTGATTCGTTGCAGATGATTAGTCAAGGTGATAGGTACTATTATGATAGTCACATAGACGAATTGGTCTATCTGTCTGTTGGGGAGTTCAGAATTGAATCCCGTGATGGTTTAGAAGAGGAGATTGAGGAGGATGTAGCTGGAAGATTTGTAGGTCTACCGACTTATTATGACTTCAACCCTTACACATTTATGGAACTCTATATTTCTGATTTGACTGATGGAGACTTGTCTGGCCGTCTATCTCGAGCTATTCGAGGGCGCGGTGCTTTTAGACGTTTTAAGAATGAGTTAGAGAGATGTGACCGTTTTGAAGAATGGTATGCCTTTGAGACACAATGTTACAAAGAACTTGTACTGGAATGGTGCCAGGAAAATAAGATTGCTATTGTGGATAATCGGTTGAAGAAAATGTAGTATTTCCCTTGACTCTCACCTTACGTTATCCCTTATACTGGGCATAGAGAGGAGATTTCTATGAACGAAAATTGGACAGTTAAGCAGGTCAGTCGGTTGACAGGATTGACGGTGAGGACCTTGCACCACTATGATCAGATTGGTTTGCTAAAACCAGCATTTGTGGCTGAAAATGGTTATCGCTACTATAATCAGGAGAATTTGGCTCGTCTGCAAGAAATTCTATTATTTCGAGAATTGGATTTTCCTCTCAAAGATATTCAGCAGCTTCTGGATGTGACGGAAGTCAATCGTCAGCAGGTCTTGCGGGACCATATCAGCCTTTTAGAGTTCAAAAGGGAACGGTTGGACCGCATCATCAATCACGCCAGATTGCTCACAGAAAAAGGAGGAGAAGTCATGGATTTTCACGCATTTGACAGCAGTCAACTAGACGCCTACAAGGCGGAGGCAAAGGAACGCTGGGGACAGACCGCAGCCTATGCCGAGTTTGAAGTACGCTACGATGCCAGCAAGGACAGAGTCTTTGCCCGAGAGATGCAGGCTATTTTTGAAGTTTTTGGAAAAATGCAGAGCTTGGAAGCCGATCATCCAGATGTACAGGCTCAGGTAGCCAACTTGCAGGCCTATATCACGGAAAATTTCTACACCTGCACCAAGGAAATCTTACAAAATCTAGGTCTTATGTATGTTGAAGATGAACGATTTTCAGCCAACATTGACCGAGCAGGTGGACCAGGCACAGCAGCCTTTGTCAGTCAAGCTATTGCGATTTATTGCAAAGAATAAACGAAAGAAGTCTAGTGAGAACTAGGCTTTTTTTGGTATACTAAACTGAGGAGGAAGTTATGAAGGAAAAAATATATAAGAAGTTAAAAGAACTCGCCACAAAGTCTGTACGACGAGTGGATTGGAGTGGGGAGAGATGGTTTGTCCGAAGATATAAGCAAGGTTTGGCTTTGGGGTGGATTGCCTATTTTCTTTTGCGAGAAGAGCTGGTGAAGGAAATTCTCAGACCAGTTAGTAACTATTTAATGAATTTTTCCTGTATATACTGGTTTTATGCGAATAGACTGGCTTTTTTATTAGTCTTCACCTTTTTACTTTTCCTTATGAAGAGTATTTTTTCCATTTTGCGACGGTATTACTTTATCGGCTATTCTTTGTTAGATGAAGATGCATATCCTGAATATGACTTCCCTTTTCAAGGGGAATTGGTTTCTTTTTTGGATCGAAAGGAAGAACGGGGAAGGAATATCTTTTGGCTGAATGGTGCGTGGGGAAGCGGGAAGACCCACTTTATTCGTACCTTCTTTGAAAATCAATTCTACAAACCGCGTGAAATTTACTATATCTCCTGTTTTGGTATTCGGACCAGGGAACAGGCGGAGAAGGTACTGATTGATGAGATTGAGCAACATTCAACCTTTGGGAGTTTAGACCATATTCCTGTTGTCAGTAGTCTAGTCAAATGGTCTTATAAAATTCTGGGTCTAGACTTGATGAAAAAATATTCTCTTATTATTTTCGATGATTTGGAACGTGTTACTTATAGTGAAAAGAAAGGAGATAGCAAGGAAGAATACACGGATAGTCCTGAGGATTATAACGATCTTCTTGGTTTTATAGACCACCTTGCTAACCACCGTAATCAAAAAATACTTGTCTTGATGAATAAGGAAGATATGGGGAATACCTATCAACAGATTATTGAAGGGAAGTTTAAGCCGGTTGTGACAACTATTCCGAGTCAGGAAAGGATTGTTGAGCTCTTATCTAAAAAATATAGTGATAAATTGTTTATTCAAAATTTTATCTTACATCTATTCATGTTTCGTTGTAAGAGAGGACTGATAAATTTAAGAGAAATACCTCAGTTGGTTAAAAGATTAGAAGGGATAAAGTGTATAGTATGGTTTGAGTATATAGAAATAGAGCAGGAGAAATTGCTCGAAATTTTGAACAGTTTGGAGGATTTACAAAAAGCATTAGAAAGTGTTTGCTATCTTATCACAGGAGATATTGTGGGGCTGGATACTGTCATAGCTATACTTGAAGATTTACACGATAGTTTTCAAACAGAGTCAGAGGATTATTTCAAGAATGCATTCGAGGTATTTTATTTGATTGACTTTTTAAACTTTTGCGATAAAAATTTTATCGCTAAAAACTTTAGCGATAAATACTGTTACAAATTAGGATTTGATTCAACAGAAAAGGAGTTTGTTTTCTATAAACAGTATCAGATAGGAAAACAGTATCAGATAGGAGCCACCCCATGATTCAACCTATTATGAAAGATATTTTCTTCCTGCAGCAGAAGTCTGAGCCTGCGACTCAGCTAGATGTGCAGGTCGGTCAGGATTTGCAGGACACTTTAGCAGCCAATGCTCACGCTTGTGTGGGCATGGCGGCCAACATGATTGGCGTCAAAAAGCGGATTATCATCGTCAACATGGGCTTCACCAACCTGATCATGTATAATCCCGTCCTCATCAGCAAGGCCAAGCCCTATCAGACAGAGGAAGGCTGTCTGTCGCTGGAAGGTACCCGCCCGACGACACGCTATCAGGAGATTGAAGTGGAGTTTTTTGATGCTTCATGGAAAAAGCAGAGCCTAAAGCTGACAGATTTCCAAGCCCAGATTGTCCAGCATGAACTGGATCATTTGGAAGGGATTATCATCTAGTAGCTACCAAATCTACCGTCAGGTAGATTTTTTTAGTCATTTGAATTAACTTTGATACATCGTCACTTTCACCTTGCCATACTTTAGTATAGCCTGCGCCTCATTTCCTTGTCTGAAAGCTAATTCATTCGACTATAAAAAGTCAAAAAAGGTCAAACAAAGCTATTGACTTTTGCTGACCAATGATGTAAAATAAGATTCGTAAGGTAAAGGACCTTACGAATTCTTTGAACAAAAGGTCAGTTTAGGTCAAACTAAAAAGTTTGACTGACTAATTGACTAAATGATCAGTAAAAGACAAACTTCTGAGGAGGTTAATATGAAAGATAGGATTATACCCTACTAGCAATTTTTTTAAAACAAAGGTCAGTAAACGTCAAAAACAAATAAAACTTAAACGAGGTAAAAACTATGAACAACAATTTCAATAATTTTAACAATATGGACGATATTTTCAATCAACTCATGGGCAACATGGGTGGATACAGTACAGAACGACGTCGCTATTCTATCAATGGGCGTGAAGTGACACCGGAGGAATTTGCCATTTACCGTCAGACTGGTCGCCTGCCACAGACAGAAGAAGTGGCTCAAACACAGGCTAAAGGTCAGATAAAGTCAGATGGGATTCTTGCAAAACTTGGTCGCAATTTGACACAAGATGCGCGTGATGGTAAGTTGGATCCAGTCATTGGACGAAATAAGGAAATCCAAGAAACCTCTGAAATTTTGGCACGTCGGACTAAGAATAATCCTGTTCTGGTCGGTGATGCGGGTGTCGGTAAAACTGCGGTAGTAGAAGGTTTGGCTCAAGCCATTGTCAATGGTGATGTGCCAGCAGCCATTAAGAATAAGGAAATTATCTCCATCGACATTTCAGGCTTGGAAGCTGGGACTCAGTATCGTGGAGCATTTGAGGAAAATGTGCAGAATCTTGTGGATGAAGTCAAAAAAGCTGGAAATATCATTCTCTTCTTTGATGAAATTCATCAGATTTTGGGAGCTGGCAGCACTGGTGGAGACTCAGGTTCCAAGGGCTTAGCAGATATTCTCAAACCAGCTCTTTCCCGTGGAGAGTTAACTGTTATCGGTGCTACTACCCAAGATGAATACCGCAATACCATTCACAAGAACGCCGCTCTGGCTCGTCGTTTCAATGAAGTCAAGGTCAATGCTCCATCCGCAGAAGATACTTACCAGATTTTGAAAGGTATCAAGCCGCTTTATGAAGCCCACCACAATATTGAATTGCCAGATGAGGTTTTGAGAGCTGCGGTTGATTATTCCGTCCAGTATATTCCACAACGTAGCTTGCCTGATAAGGCTATTGACCTGGTCGATGTGACCGCTGCTCACTTAGCTGCACAACATCCTGTGACAGATATTCAGACCTTAGAAGCAGAAATGGCTGAGGCAAAACAGTTGCAGTTGGAAGCGGCTGAGAAAGAGGATTATGAAAAAGCCTTGAATGAAAAAGTCCGTATTGATAAGCTACAAAAACAGATTGACAACCACACGGAGCAACAGAAAGTGGTAGCGACCGTCAATGATGTGGCTCAGGCGGTTGAGCGAATGACAGGAATTCCAGTTTCTCAAATGGGAGCTTCTGACATTGAACGACTCAAGGAATTGAAAAATCGTCTGGCAGCTAACGTTATCGGTCAAGACGATGCGGTGGAAGCTGTATCTCGTGCCATTCGTCGAAATCGTGCAGGTTTTGATGACGGCAACCGTCCGATTGGTTCCTTCCTCTTTGTCGGTCCGACAGGTGTGGGTAAGACAGAGTTGGCAAAACAGTTAGCGCTTGACTTGTTTGGTAACAAGGATGCCATTATTCGTTTGGATATGTCTGAATACAGCGATCGGACAGCCGTTTCCAAATTAATCGGTACCACAGCTGGTTATGTTGGTTATGATGACAATTCCCATACTCTTACCGAACGTGTCCGCCGCAATCCTTACTCCATTGTCCTCTTGGATGAGATTGAAAAGGCAGACCCACAAGTGATTACCCTTCTCTTGCAAGTGCTAGATGATGGGCATTTGACTGATGGACAGGGCAACCAAGTTAACTTTAAAAATACCATTATTATCGCGACTTCTAATGCAGGTTTTGGTTATGGAATGGCAGAAGGTGAAGAAAATCAAGACATCATGGACCGCATCGCACCATTCTTCCGTCCGGAGTTCCTTAATCGTTTTAACGCAGTTATCGAATTCAAGCACTTGGATAAAGATGATCTCAAAGCCATTGTAGAATTACTCTTGGCCCAGGTCAATAATACCCTGGCGAAGAAAGGCATCCAATTAACGGTAACGGAAGCTGCCAAAGAATTCTTGATGGAAGAAGGCTATGACAAGGCCATGGGAGCTCGTCCTCTGCGCCGTGTGATTGAAAATCAGATTCGAGACAAGGTAACAGATTACTATTTGGATCATGTTGATGTCAAATATCTGGAAGCGGATGTGGTTGATGGAAGCATCCAAATAAAAGAGCAAAGCTTTGCTTAAAAATAGTGAAGAATTTGAAAAATCGGATAGAAATATCTGATTTTTCTTTTTTGTTATTCGCTAACAAATGCTATAAAATAGGCTTTCTAGAGTACATTAAAACTTTTTTTATAAAATCCTTGACAAGTGCAAACGTTTGCGTTAAACTATATTCGTAACCGACAGAAAGGAAAACGTTTTTATGACAAATCGTACCAGTGGAATTTTGATGCATATTACCTCACTTCCAGGTAAGTTTGGTATTGGTACTTTTGGACAGTCTGCCTATGATTTTGTAGATTTCTTGGTGGAAACCAAGCAAACCTACTGGCAGATTTTACCACTAACAACTACAAGCTATGGAGATTCTCCTTACCAGTCTTTCTCTGCTATTGCAGGAAATACACACTTGATAGACTTTGACCTCTTGGTTGAAGATGGCTTATTGGCAACAGAAGATTTCCAAGATGTAAATTTTGGAGATAATCCTGAAAAAGTAGACTATGCTCTTATCTATCAAGTTCGTCGACCAATTTTGGAGAAGGCAGTTCAAGCATTTTTACAAGATGATAAGAAGAAAGCTGCTTTTCTAGAGTTTGAAAAGGCTAACTCATCTTGGTTGACAGATTATGCGGAGTTCATGGCTATCAAGGAATACTTTGGTAATAAAGCTCTCCAAGAATGGGAAGATAAAAAAGTTGTAGCTCGCAACGAGGAAGCTCTTGATAAGTACCGCTTAGAATTGGCAAATCAAATCGACTACTACAAAGTCACACAGTATTTCTTCTTCAGCCAATGGAAACAATTGAAAGAATATGCCAACAAACACCACATCAAAATCATCGGAGACATGCCAATCTATGTTTCTGCTGATAGCGTTGAAGTGTGGACAAAACCCCAACTATTCAAATTGGACAGTGAACGCAAGCCGCTTTATGTAGCAGGTGTACCAGCTGATAACTTCTCGGCAGATGGTCAATTATGGGGAAATCCTATTTACGATTGGCCAGAACATGAAAAAACAGGCTATAACTGGTGGATTTATCGTATCCATGAAAGTTTCAAACTTTATGATGTCCTTCGGATTGACCATTTCAAAGGTTTCTCAGACTTCTGGCAAGTTGATGGTAAGGCAGAAGTAGCTAAGGTTGGTACCTGGGAACCAGGTCCTGGCTACAATCTCTTCAAGGCTGTCAAAGAAACACTTGGAGACCTTCCAATCATTGCAGAAGACCTTGGAAACATTGACGCTAAAGCTCGCAAATTGCTTGCGGATTGTGGCTATCCAGGCATGAAAATCTTAGAATTTGGTTTCTTTGATGTAACAGGTAAGAGTATCGATGCTCCACACCGTTGCATTCCAAATTCAGTTGCCTACACTGGAACTCACGATAATGAGGTTGTCAACGGCTGGTACAACAATCTTGATCCAGAACAACAAGAATACGTGGACGCCTATAGCAACCGTAAGCCGATTGAAAAAGTTAGCCAAGCTATGCTCCGTATGCTGTTTGCAACAGTGAGTGATACAGCTATTGCAACCATGCAAGACGTCCTAGACTTGGGTGAAGAAAGTCGAATGAATATGCCGTCAACTATCGGTGGAAACTGGGAATGGCGCATGAAAGCTGAAGACTTGACCCAAGAACGCAAAGACTTCTTGACAAAAATGACATTACTATACCAACGAGGAAATGAAAACCATGACTAAATTTACAACATTTGCAGAAACAAATACTTCGAAGAAATTAGCTGATTTAACAAACGAAGAAATCTATCTTCAATTGTTAAACTACGTAAAAGAAGCTGCAGCTACAAAACCAAAAAACACAGGAAAACGTAAAGTTTACTATATCTCAGCTGAGTTCCTTATCGGTAAACTCTTGTCAAACAACTTGATTAACTTGGGCGTGTACAAAGACATTCAAGCAGAATTGGCAGCAGCTGGTAAATCATTGGCGCAGGTTGAAGATGTTGAACCAGAACCATCACTTGGTAACGGTGGTTTGGGACGTCTAGCTTCATGTTTCGTTGATTCTATGTCAACACTTGCTATCAACGGTGAAGGTGTTGGTCTGAACTACCACTGTGGTCTTTTCCGCCAAGTATTTAAGAAAAATGAGCAAGAAGCAGAGCCAAACTTCTGGATTGAAAATGATTCTTGGTTGATTCCAACAACTATCAGCTATGATGTTCCATTCAAAAACTTCACTTTGAAATCAAAATTGGATCGTCTTGATATTCTTGGCTATAAAAAAGAGACTAAGAACTACCTCAATTTGTTTGATATTGAGTCAGTAAACTATAACTTGATTACAGACGGTATTTCATTTGACAAGACTGATATTAAAGAAAACTTGACACTCTTCTTGTACCCAGATGATTCTGATAAGAATGGTGAATTGCTCCGTATCTACCAACAATATTTCATGGTATCAAATGCGGCTCAACTTTTGATTGATGAAGCAATTGAGCGCGGTTCAAACTTGCATGACTTGGCTGATTACGCTTATGTGCAAATCAACGATACTCACCCTTCAATGGTGATTCCTGAGTTGATCCGTCTTTTGACTGAAAAGCATGGTATTGAATTTGCGGAAGCAGTTGCCATCGTTAAGAATATGACTGGTTACACAAACCACACTATCTTGGCGGAAGCGCTTGAAAAATGGCCACTTGAGTTCCTTGAAGAAGTGGTGCCGCACTTGGTTGATATTATCAAAGAATTGGATGCCCTTATTCGTGCAGAAATTAAAGACCCAGCAGTCCAAATCATTGATGAATCAGGTCGTGTACACATGGCTCACATGGATATCCACTTCTCTAACTCAGTGAACGGTGTAGCTGCACTTCACACAGAAATCCTCAAAAACTCTGAATTGAAAGCTTTCTACGAGCTTTACCCAGAAAAATTCAACAATAAAACAAACGGTATCACTTTCCGCCGTTGGTTGGAATTTGCCAACCAAGACCTCGCTGACTACATCAAAGAATTGATTGGCGATGAGTACTTGACAGATGCGACTAAACTTGAAAAATTGCTTGCCTTTGCTGATGACAAGGAAGTTCATGCTAAGTTGGCTGAAATCAAGTTCAACAATAAGTTGGCTCTCAAACGTTACCTTAAAGACAATAAAGGTATCGAGCTGGATGAAAATTCTATTATTGATACACAAATCAAACGTTTCCACGAGTACAAACGCCAACAAATGAATGCCTTGTATGTTATCCATAAATACCTTGAAATCAAGAATGGTAACCTTCCGAAACGTAAAATCACTGTTATCTTCGGTGGTAAAGCGGCACCTGCCTACATCATTGCACAAGACATCATTCACTTGATTCTTTGCTTGTCAGAGTTGATCAACAATGACCCAGAAGTAAATAAATACCTCAATGTTCACTTGGTTGAAAACTACAATGTGACAGTTGCTGAGAAACTCATCCCTGCAACAGATATTTCAGAACAAATCTCATTGGCTTCTAAAGAAGCGTCAGGTACTGGTAACATGAAATTCATGCTCAACGGTGCATTGACACTTGGTACCATGGACGGTGCCAACGTTGAGATTGCTGAGTTGGCTGGTATGGATAACATCTATACATTTGGTAAAGATTCAGATACCATCATCGACTTGTACGATAAGGCTGGATATGTATCTGCTGACTACTACAATGGCGATGCCAATATCAAACGTGCAGTTGACTTTATCGTTAGCGATGAGGTAAAAGCACTTGGTAACGAAGAACGTCTTGGCCGTCTGCACCATGAATTGATTTCGAAAGACTGGTTCATGACCTTGATTGACTTGGCTGAATACATTGAAGTAAAAGAACAAGTCTTTGCAGATTACGAAGATCAAGATTCATGGAACAAGAAAGTTGTTCATAACATTGCCAAAGCTGGATTCTTCTCATCTGACCGTACCATTGAACAGTACAATCAAGACATCTGGCACAGTAACTAATTGAATTCCAACAATTAGTAGGAAAGTTGATTGAACCACTCCAAAACTTATCAGATCAATTCTTCCTATGTGTTGAAGAATAAAAACCGATCAGTTTTTACCATTATTGGTGCTCTCCTTAGTATATAAATGCAAAGAATGTCTCTGCAAAAAAGCGGAGACATTCTTTTTATAACTATAAAATTCTAGAAGTTTTATATACTTGGTCGAAAAAATCGAAAGTTTCCTTTTAGCGTTTCGCCATTGAGACAAAGCTTACCTTATCAGGCCGATAGCTAATGGTTCCATACTGGAAAGCTTGACCATTTGAAAGATAGGTGATACTAGTGACCACGACGACCATGTCATAGTCTCCTAAGTCCATCAATTGTTTTTCTTCTTCGTTTGCAAAACGGAAGGAGATTTCACGTCTGGAGTGAGAAATTGTTAAATGGAGTTCTTCTTCTAAGTAGCGGTAAATAGAGCTTTCGGCAATTTCTTTACTGAGATATGGAACGACCCTACGGTCGAAATAGGAAATATCATATTCCAACCGCTCACCGTCAATTGTCCGTACCCGACTCACTCGATAGAAATCTACCTTATTATCAACTTCGAAAGTTGACATTAAATCTTCTTGGCCTTGAATAATATAAAGCGAAGTAAGCTGGGTCTGAATTTGGTGCTGTGATCTTTTGTTCAATTCGCCCGCTGTTTTAATTTCAGAAAGATATTGGTCCTTCATTAGACCATGTTCGATAACAATAGAAGATTTCCCCTGTTTTTTTTGAATATAACCATCCATTTCAAGAAGAGATAGTGCTTTGCGAATGGTGTCCTTGGAGTAGGAATACACTTCCATTAATTCATTTTCTGTCGGTAGGGCCTGTCCGGTTGACCAAACCTGCTCTTCAATTTTTTTCTTAATATCTTGATAAACTTTTTTATACTTACTCATAGTTCCTTGTCTTTCTACCCATTAGTGTATCATAAAAGAGCCAGAAAGGGGCAATACATCTATTTTATTTAGTAGAATACACAACTTTTACGTAAAAGTTTAAAATATTACGGAAAAGTTATTGACTAATGCAAACGTTTACGTTATACTATTTCTATAAAAGAAAACGGTTACGCATTTTCAGAGAGAGGGGGAGCAATGAAATTACTAACAATTAATGTCCACGCCTGGTTAGAAGAAAGGCAGGATGAAAAACTAGATGTTTTAGCCCAAACAATAGCTGAAAAGGCTTATGATGTCATCGCTCTTCAAGAGGTCAATCAGCTCATAACTGCTGATTTGGTAACGAAAGACTTGAAGGCGGATAATTATGGCTTGATTTTATTAGAAAAATTAAGAGCCTTGGGACAATTTGACTATTCATATTATTGGAGCAACTCACATATCGGCTACGATAAGTACGAAGAAGGGATTGCCTTTCTTACCAAGTTGCCAGTTTATGAAGTAGATCCATTTTATTGTAGTCAGAATAAATCTGTTGATTCCATCCTATCACGAAAAATTATGGGCTTGACGGTCTTCTATCAAGACCAGTTGATCGACCTGTATTCTTGTCACATCAATCTTCCAGGGAGTGAAGAGGAAGACCAGCTTGATAACATTCGTACGATTGTGGAACGGACTGGCAATAGACGTTTTAAGATTCTCATGGGAGATTTTAATACCGATGCCTTCTCAGATCGAGAGGCCTACGAAGCGATTACAGAGCTCGGGCTTTATGATTCATACAATCTAGCGATGGAAAAAGACCAGGGGATTACGGTTGAAAAGGCTATCGATGGCTGGGCTGGTCACAGTCAGGAAAAACGATTGGATTACATTTTCTTAAATCAGAAAAAGGAAGTTTTATCCAGCTTAGTGATTTTCAATGGAGAGAATCGTCCGATTATTTCAGACCATTTTGGTGTGGAAGTTGAAATTAATGTATAAAATGGCACAGAGCCAAAAAATAAAGGAGAAAAAATGAAAAAATTTCTTAGTTTCGAATTTTGGCAAAAATTCGGTAAGTGTTTAATGGTCGTGATTGCAGTTATGCCTGCAGCAGGTCTGATGGTTTCTATCGGAAACTCTATTCCGTTAATCAGCCCAGAATCAGAACTCTTGATTCGTATCGGGAATATCATTGCCCAAATCGGTTGGGGGATTATCGGAAACCTTCACTTGCTCTTCGCCTTGGCTATCGGTGGTAGCTGGGCTAAGGAAAAGGCTGGTGGTGCCTTCTCAGCAGGTCTTGCCTTCATCCTTATTAACTTGATTACAGGTCACTTCTTTGGTGTGACGACTGACATGCTTGCAGATGCAGCGGCAACCGTAACCACTGTTTTTGGAACAGAGATTCCAGTTTCAGGCTACTTCGTCAATATCTTGGGTCAGCCTGCTCTGAACATGGGTGTCTTCGTTGGTATCATCGCTGGTTTTGTAGGGGCAACAACCTATAATAAATACTACAATTACCGCAAATTACCTGATGTTTTGACCTTCTTTAACGGTAAACGCTTTGTACCATTTGTGGTTATCTATCGCTCAGTTCTTGTAGCGCTAGGATTAGCTATCTTTTGGCCAGTTGTTCAAACAGGAATCAACAGCTTTGGTAAGTGGATTGCAAGCTCACAGGATACAGCACCAATTCTTGCACCTTTTGTTTATGGTACCTTGGAACGTTTGCTTCTTCCATTTGGTTTGCACCACATGTTGACCATTCCAATGAACTATACTTCACTTGGTGGTACCTATGACATCTTGACAGGTGCACAAGCAGGTACACAAGTATTTGGACAAGATCCGCTCTGGTTGGCTTGGATTACAGACTTGATCAACCTCAAAGACGCTGGTGATATGGCTCAGTACAATGACCTTCTTGCAAACATTACTCCAGCCCGTTTCAAAGTTGGTCAAATGATTGGTTCATCAGGGATTTTGATGGGATTGACTTACGCTATGTACCGCAATGTGGATGAAGATAAAAAACATAAGTACAAAGGTATGTTTATTTCTTCAGCACTTGCAGTATTCTTGACAGGTGTAACAGAACCAATTGAGTTTATGTTCATGTTTGCAGCAATGCCACTCTATGTCGTTTATGCTTTTGTACAAGGTGCGGCTTTTGCCATGGCTGACGTTGTCAACTTGCGTATGCACTCATTTGGTAATATCGAATTCCTTACACGTACACCGATGGCGATTAAAGCTGGCATCGGTATGGATGTTATTAACTTCATCTGGGTAACAGCCCTCTTTGCGGTTGGTATGTACTTCATTGCCAACTTTATGATTAAGAAATTCAACCTAGCAACAGCTGGACGCAATGGCAACTATGATACAGAAACAACGGATGTGGTTTCAAACTCAAACGTAGATACTGCGGATGCCAATTCACAAGTAGTTCAAATCATCAACTTGCTTGGTGGTCGTGATAATATCGCAGATGTGGATGCTTGTATGACTCGCCTTCGTGTCAGCGTTAAAGATGTGGCACAGGTTGGAGATGAAAATGCTTGGAAACAGGCTGGGGCTATGGGCTTGATTATCAAAGACTCAGGTGTTCAAGCAGTTTATGGACCAAAAGCAGATGTTCTCAAATCAGACATTCAAGACTTGCTAGAATCAGGCGTAGCTATTCCTCGTACGGAAATTGTTGCGACAGAAGAAGTTGCTCCTGAGACTCAGTTCAAAGGTGTGACGGAGACAGTTTACTCTGTTGCTGAAGGGCAAGCCATTGCCATCACAGAAGTGAAAGATCCGGTGTTCTCACAAAAAATGATGGGTGACGGTTATGCAGTTGAGCCTAGCTCCGGCAATGTTTACGCACCAGTTTCAGGTATCGTAACCAGTGTCTTCCCAACCAAACACGCTGTCGGGATTTTGTCTGACAAGGGTGTAGAAGTCTTGGTGCACGTCGGCCTAGATACGGTTGCACTAAACGGTGCCCCATTCTCAGCTAAGGTAACAGATGGCCAACGCGTTGAAGCAGGAGACTTGCTCCTTGTCGCAGATCTGGATGCCATTCGCTCAGCAGGACGTGAAACAACCATCGTCGTTGCCTTCACAAACACAGCTGAAATCAAATCTGTCAGCCTTGAAAATCTTGGACAGGTCAGTCAAGATAGCCAAGTTGCTAAAGTAGAGTTGTAAAAAGTAAAAAAAGATTGAAAAGATGATTGCAGTCAATTCTTTTCAATCTTTTTCTTTTGGATAGTGTGCCATCAGTATTTTTCTAATTTCTTCGCTTCTTTTTTACCTTTTTCAGCGATATGGAGGAAATAAATAGACCAAGCAAGGAAAAATAACGGAATGATGCCACTTCTAAACAATGCGAATGGGGTTTCAAAGAGAAAACCAAACCAAAAACTGGTACCAGTCCGTTCCCATAGTCCTGGAGTTAGGTACCAGGATTTAGGATTCCAAAGTGTGTATCCATTTTGGAGTCCAACTTGGTAATGGACAAAAAATAAAGTTAGAAATAATCCGAAATAGGAGTAGGCATAATTTTGGTAGCGTGAATAGAATGCTTTTTTCGATTCGGTATCAGAAAAAATTTCTGTGCTTGAAGCTTCGATTGTTTGTTGAAAATAATGGATGCCACATCTACGACTACCTTGTATAGGTTGCCAACCACAGTCTTCAAATAGAGAGAGGTAATTTGAATATTCTCCTTTTGCAATATGTTCATGAAAATCAAGGCGTACGGGATGAGGGGGTCGACTACATTTTTCAAAATGATAGGCTGCTGTCCACTGAGTTACTTTGACAAGCTGATAACCTTCGGATTGAATCGAATTAATCCAATGTTCTTCCTCTTGTAAACTGGTGAATAATTTGTGTCTTATCATGGCTTCCTCCTTAAAAACCTAATTCTTTTGCAATATGATGTAGTTTTTGAATACGCTGTGTTTCCAGTTTAATAATCTCTTGTCCTGTTGCTGTTACTTGATAGACTTTTCTTCTTTTATCGGAACTTGGAACGGAACAAATCCATTTTAGTTTCAAAAGATTCTCAATCGCTCCATACATGGTTCCTGCAGCGATTTTCACATCACCATCACTCATATCCTCTACTTTTTGCATGATATGGTAGCCATGGGCAGGTTCCAAGAGGGCTAATAGAATATAGTAGGTTGTCTCCGTTAAGGGGAGATGCTTGTTCCTTTTCATTTGGCTTCTCCTATGTAGTTCAAATGTATAGTTGTACTATATATTATATATCGGGGAACTATACATGTCAACTGTATAGTGTAGAAGATTTTAAAAATCTTCTCAATCCTTGCCATTTATGGTATAATAAAGCGATTTTATAAAATGTAGGAGGTTCCCCATGGGACGTAAATGGGCCAATATTGTAGCCAAGAAAACCGCAAAAGACGGTGCTAACTCAAAAGTTTACGCCAAATTTGGTGTTGAAATCTATGTAGCAGCGAAAAAGGGTGACCCAGATCCAGAAACAAACTCAGCGCTGAAATTTGTTATAGACCGTGCTAAGCAAGCGCAGGTTCCAAAACACATCATTGACAAGGCCATTGACAAGGCAAAAGGAAACACAGACGAAACCTTCGTGGAAGGTCGTTACGAAGGCTTTGGACCAAATGGTTCTATGATTATCGTTGATACTTTGACATCAAACGTAAACCGTACGGCAGCTAACGTGCGCTCTGCTTTTGGTAAAAACGGCGGTAACATGGGGGCATCTGGTTCTGTATCATTCATGTTTGATAAAAAAGGTGTGGTTGTCTTTGCAGGTGATGATGCAGATGCGATCTTCGAATTGCTCCTTGAAGCAGATGTCGAAGTGGATGACGTAGAAGCAGAAGACGGCACAATCACTGTCTATACAGCCCCAACTGATTTGCACAAGGCCATCGTGGCACTTAAAGAATCAGGAATCCAAGAGTTCAACGTCACTGAACTTGAAATGATTCCGCAATCAGAAGTATCACTTGAAGGCGATGACCTCGCAACATTTGAAAAACTCTACGATGCCCTCGAAGACGATGAAGACGTCCAAAAAATCTACACAAATGTAGATGGGTTTTAATATAAAAAAAGTGCTAGTAGCACTTTTTTTATATTAAAAGGTTGGAGATTGGAACTGCCGGTAGGCAGTTTTCTTTATAGTGGGACGTCCTAGAAGGTTGGAAATAAGAACCAGCGGCAGCTGGTTTTCTTTTTATCTAGATGTCCATGAGGACAATTTTGGGTTTAAAAGTTTGGAAATTGGAACTGCGCTAGGCGTTTTTTTTGGGGGGGATATCCAATTGCTCAAAGACGATAGTTGGTTGGAACTAGAGAAGTGGGGATATTTTAGCTTAAGTTTGAAGAAGGTACGATGGAAAAATTTTCGGTGGCTGATAGTAGAGTGCTTGACAGATGAGGTATAAGGAAAAACTATAGCCAGGCTTTGGAAATATCTATTTGAATGGTCACGGGTTTTCTGTTATCATAGAACGGTAATAAGATTAGGAGAATGTATGTCAAATAATTTACTTGTTTTACAATCAGATTTTGGTTTAGTTGATGGTGCAGTTTCAGCGATGATTGGTGTTGCTCTCCAAGAATCGAGAGATTTAGTTGTTCACCATCTAACACATGATATTACTCCGTACAATATCTTTGAGGGTTCTTATCGCCTCTTTCAAACGGTCGAATACTGGCCGGAGGGGACAACATTTGTTTCGGTTGTTGACCCAGGAGTTGGTTCAAAACGTAAGAGTGTAGTAGCTTTGACCGAACAAAATCACTATATTGTAACGCCAGATAATGGGACGCTATCCTTCATCAAAAAATATGTGGGGATAAAGTCGGTTCGAGAAATTTCAGAGGTGGCCAATCGCCGTGCCAATACAGAACATTCGTACACCTTCCATGGTCGAGATGTTTATGCCTATACGGGAGCTAAATTGGCTTCTGGACACATTAGCTTTGAAGAAGTTGGTCCAGAATTAAGCGTGGATAAGATTGTGGAAATTCCAACAGTCCCAACGGAAGTTAGTTCGGACTATGTAAAAGGAGCAATTGATATTCTAGATGTTCGATTCGGCTCGCTTTGGACCTCGATTACGAGGGAAGAATTTTACACCTTGCAACCGCAGTTTGAAGATCGCTTTGAAGTGACCATATACAATAACGACATGCTTGTGTATCAAAACCAAGTAACCTATGGCAAGTCCTTTGCGGATGTACGTATCGGACAGCCATTGATTTATATCAATTCCCTCTATCGTGTAGGTGTTGCGATTAATCAGGGCTCATTTGCCAAGGCTTATAATGTCGGTGTAGGTCAAAACTGGCATATTGAAATCAAACGTATTAGTAATTAAAGAAATTTTAGGAGATAGTTATGAAAAATAATTCAATCAAAACAGTCGTTGCTACTGGTATCGGCGCAGCCCTCTTTGTGGTTATTGGTTTGCTGATTAGTATTCCAACCTTTGTACCAAATACCTACATTCAATTGCAGTATGCAGTTCAGTCGCTCTTGTCAATTGTTTTTGGACCAATTGTTGGTTTCTTTGTAGGGCTTATTGGTCATGCCTTTATAGACGCACTGCGAGGTGGTTCGCCTTGGTGGTCATGGGTTCTAGCCTCAGCGGTTTTTGGCTTGGTGTTAGGTTTTGCTAGAAATCGTCTGCGTATTCAAGAAGGAATTTTTGACGGAAAAGATATTTTTGCTTTCAATATTTTTCAAGTAGTAGCTAACCTCATTGCTTGGGGAATCATTGCCCCAGTTTTAGATATTCTTATCTACAGTGAGGCGGCGAATAAGGTCTTTGCACAGGGACTTGTAGCAGGTATTGTAAACAGTATTACGGTTGCTATTGCAGGGACACTCCTTTTGGCTGTTTACGCAAAATCTCAAACGAAGACAGGTAGCTTGTCTAAAGATTAAGTTTTTATTTTCCCTAGAAAAGATTCTAGGGTTTTTCAATACAAAAAAATACATATATGATATAATAATATAAAACAAACGAAAACATGTGTTCAAGGGGAGAAGTATGGTCTGGACAGAAGAAAAGTTGGGACCGATTATTCATTCTATACTCAATCCTGACGAGGAAGTTTTAAGTCTTTATCAATCGAAAACGACGAAATCAATTTATGGATGCATTCTTTGGAATAGTTATTATTATAAGGTTTTCCGAGTTAGTAACCACCCATCACAATCTACATATAAACAGCCAACTTTTTATGATTTCCATGGCGAATTTTATATGAAGGGAGCGATTCGGACCTATCTTTACCACACGAACAGTTGGTATGAACTTAGTAAACAAAGCTACTACCTTCTTCTCTTTTTTCAAAAGTTATGGGATGAACAGCAAGAGGTGGAGGCGAGTTGGCAAAATGGCAGGATACAGATTCGCTTAGTGGTTGAAGAAGAGGGGTGGCAAGTCCATTACCGTTTTCCAGATAATCAGGCAAGGGAGGTTGAACGCTTATTGGCCTCAGGCATGTTGGTGGCCATTCGCTCCTCCAGAAATTTTATCAAGATACGGACGAGTCGTTTTGTTGCACCGTATATAGCTCTAATCAAACAGCGTCAACTTTATCGAAAAAAGCCGAGTAAAGCTATGCTCCAGTGGGAAAAATACCAAAGTCAACTTATTGAAATCCAGAGGACCTATCGGCTAGTGGAGGAGAGTGCTCCGCAAACTTTTTTTGGACACTGGTTGAATAAGGTCCAACTCTATCTCTGCTCTGCCATTGCCAGCTATTGGGAAGAAGTTATTGAAGGAGTGGAGTGGCAGGAGGCTAGAGAAATCAAAGAGCAAAGGAAAATCGAGAAGCCACATAATCCTATTGAAGATAAATGGAAGGAAAATATTGCTAGACGCCATAAGCGAAAAGTGGACCAACTTATCGGACATGATACCTTGGAAAAACTCCGACAACTGAAAACAGAATTAGACGACTAAGAAGTTATAGTGAACCTTCAATAAATGCGGTAGCATGTCATCCATGTTACCGTATTTTTTACACATAAGCACTGAACCTGCGAATACAGGTTCTAAATTTTCAGTTCAGATTTTTGTCTTTTGAGGTGCTAAACGATATAATCGTAAGGTATCATTTATTAGAAATGACAGAGTTTTATCATCTATTGTAAAGATTGAAAAGGAGACACTATGTCAAAAGATATTCGCGTTCTACTCTATTACAAGTATGTCCCAATTGAAAATGCTGAAGCCTATGCTGCTGAGCATCTAGCTTTCTGTAAGTCTATCGGACTCAAAGGCCGTATCTTGATTGCCGACGAAGGTATCAACGGTACTGTTTCTGGTGACTACGAAACAACTCAAAAATACATGGACTACGTTCATGCAAACCCATTGTTCAGCGATTTGTGGTTTAAGATTGATGAAGAAAATGAGCAAGCTTTCAAGAAAATGTTTGTTCGTTATAAAAAAGAAATTGTTCACCTTGGTTTGGAAGACAATGACTTTGACAACGATATTGACCCACTTGTAACAACAGGTGCCTACTTGTCACCAAAAGAGTTCAAAGAAGCTCTCTTGGACGAAGATACAGTTGTTTTGGATACACGTAATGACTACGAGTACGACCTTGGGCATTTCCGTGGTGCCATCCGTCCAGACATCCGCAACTTCCGTGAATTGCCACAATGGGTCCGTGATAACAAAGAGAAATTCATGGACAAGCGCGTAGTTGTTTACTGTACTGGTGGTGTTCGCTGTGAGAAATTCTCAGGCTGGATGGTTCGTGAAGGCTACAAGGATGTCGGCCAGCTCCACGGTGGTATCGCAACCTATGGTAAAGACCCAGAAGTTCGTGGCGAATTGTGGGATGGTAAGATGTACGTCTTTGACGAGCGTATCGCGGTCGATGTTAACCATGTTAACCCAGTTGTCGTTGGTAAGGACTGGTTCGATGGCACACCATGTGAGCGCTATGTCAACTGTGGCAATCCATTCTGTAACCGTCGTATTTTGACATCAGAAGAGAATGAGCACAAGTATGTTCGTGGCTGTTCAGCTGAATGCCGTGCTCATGAGCGCAACCGTTACATTTCTGAAAACGGCTTGACTCGTCAAGAATGGGCAGAACGCTTGGAAGCGATTGGGGAAACTCTGACTCCAGCAAATGCTTAGTAATACCAAAATTGCATTGAAAAATCAGTGCAATTTTTTTGTGCAATCAGAATTCTTTATATTTTTTCAGTCCATTCTATACGAAGCCTATCAATTAGAAAAGAGAAGGAGATGAAGTCTTGATTTCACTCAATGTAGCAACCAAAGAAGAAGTGGATAGGCTTATCGAGCGTATTGAAGTAAATGGTGGACCAATTGCAGAACGCTCGACAGATGCCCATGGCTTTTATGGAGCAAGTTTTACGGACCTTGATGGGGATCATTTTAATGTGATTGTGAGGTAAGAAGGTAGAATTCATCTGCTCTAGAATCATGGATGAAGGTATTTGAAAAGGGAGAAACTGATGATTCTTCCTTTTTTTCAGAGTCAATTTACGCTATAATAGTCCTATGAAAAAAATCATTGAGTTTAAAGATTTTACATTTAGATACCAAGCGCAACAGGAACCTACTTTAAAAGACATTCAGTTAACGATTTATCAGGGAGAGAAAGTTCTGATTATTGGTCCATCTGGTTCAGGAAAGTCGACGATTGGACAATGTCTTAATGGTATTATTCCCAATATTTACAAGGGAGAACATAGCGGAAGTTTACTATTGGATGGTCAGGAAGCGTTTAATCTTTCGGTTTATGATAAGTCCTTGCTCGTATCAACGGTTCTTCAAGACACAGATGGTCAATTCATTGGCTTATCAGTTGCCGAGGACCTAGCTTTTGCTTTGGAAAACGACATGGAAAGCCAGGGGGTGATGAAGCAAAAAGTAGGGGATTGGGCAGAAAGACTGTCTTTGACCGATTTGCTGGCACATCGACCACAAGATTTATCTGGAGGTCAAAAGCAACGTGTCAGTCTGGGCGGAGTTCTTATTGATGAGAGTCCTATTTTGTTGTTTGATGAGCCACTTGCTAATTTAGATCCCAAATCGGGCCAAGATACGATTGATTTGATTGACCGTCTGCACAAGCAAGAAGGGACCACAACCATTATTATCGAACACCGTTTAGAGGACGTACTGTATCGTCAGGTGGACCGAGTTGTATTGATTAATGACGGTCGGATTTTGTTCAATGGAGGACCTGATGATTTATTACGTACCTCATTGTTACAGGAAAACGGCATCCGTGAACCTTTGTATCTATCGACTCTTCGCGCCTTAGGATATCCGATTGCGCAGTCAGAACACCTCTCCTCAGTTTGGGAAATTGATATTGAGGCTTTGAATATAGCATCCCTACCGACTCTACATTTTGAAAATGGAGAGAAAGAGGCTTTGTTAGAAGTCAAGCATCTTCATTTTTCCTATCCTAACAAACAAGTTCTTACAGACATTCAACTGACGATTCATAAGGGGGAACGTCTAGCTATTGTTGGAAAAAATGGTGCTGGGAAATCTACTTTAGCCAAGGTGCTTTGTGGTTTTATTCAGGGTGAGGGTGAGATTCTCTGGAAGGGGCAGTCAATCAAAGAAGATTCTGTTAAAGAGCGAGCAGAACGGATTGGTTATGTTCTTCAGAATCCCAACCAAATGATTAGCCAAACGATGATCTTTGATGAGGTTGCCCTTGGTTTGCGCATGCGAGGGGTGACAGAAGAAGAAATCGAACACCGAGTTCACCATATCTTGAAAGTATGTGGCCTGTATCCGTTTCGTAATTGGCCGATTTCGGCACTTTCCTATGGGCAGAAAAAACGGGTAACGATAGCATCTATCTTGGTTCTCAATCCAGAAATTATTTTGCTAGATGAGCCAACAGCAGGACAAGATCAACGACATTATCGGGAAATGATGGAGTTTTTGGACCAATTAAATGCTCAAGGACACACCATTGTCATGATTACCCATGACATGCAACTCATGCTAGATTATTCAGATAGAGCTGTTGTTGTGGTGGATGGGCAGATTATTGAAGATGCCAGTCCAGCAGAAATTTTATCTGATGATACGGTGATTGAGCGAGCCAATTTAAAAGAAACATCAATTTTTCACTTGGCGGAGAGGTTGGGAGTTAATCCCTTAGAATTAACAACGTTTTATATGCAGGAAGAAAGGAGAGGAAGATGAGTCAACAAAAACTAATTGGTTACCATCCAGGAACTGGCTTTATTCATAGTTTATCGGCTGTCAGTAAATTACTCTTTTTTCTCATAGTTTCCATTCTTGCTATGATTACTTACGATACCCGCTTGATTCTTTTTATCGCAGTATTTTCTCTAGCCTTGTTCAAAATGTCAGGGATTCGTTATAAAGAAATCTCTCTTGTTTTAATTCTGACCATCATTTTTGCTGCAATGAATGCCCTGATGGTTCACTTGTTTGCACCACGGTATGGAGTGGAACTTTACGGAGCAGATACTCCCTTGCTATCAGGTCTGGGAGTTTATTCCTTGACGAGTCAGCAAGCATTTTATCTGGTGAATCTTCTCTTGAAGTATTTTTGTACAGTCCCTTTAGCGATTATCTTTCTCATGACCACTCATCCTAGCCAGTTTGCTTCCAGTTTGAATCAAATTGGGGTATCCTACAAAGTTGCTTACGCAGTCAGTTTGACCATGAGGTATATTCCAGATATTCAAGAAGAGTTTTATACGATTCGAATGTCTCAAGAAGCGCGTGGTTTGGAATTGTCCAGGAAAGGAAAATTGATGGATCGTATAAAAGGGAACCTATCCCTTGTCATTCCTCTGATTTTCAGTTCCTTGGAGAGGATTGATACAATTTCAACGGCTATGGAATTGCGGCGTTTTGGAAAGAATAAAAAAAGAACATGGTATACCCAACAGCCTCTACAGAGAATAGATTACGCTGTCTTGCTATTTATTCTTGCTCTAGTAGTCGTGACAGTCTATCTGTTTTTTGTTAATCAGGGACGATTCTATAATCCGTGGCGATGATTATTGAGTTTATTGGACCGATTAACCCTTTATCGTTGACATTTAGGAAATATACTGTTACAGTAGGGAATGTAAATAAGTTTAGAGTTTAAGTATCAGTTTCATCTTTTGTTTTTCCTCTTGATAAGTTTTACAAATAAATAAAAAGAGGTAACACAAATGGTACAAGGTACAGTTAAATGGTTTAATGCAGAAAAGGGATTTGGTTTTATTGCTCAAGAAAACGGTCCAGATGTATTTGCACACTTTTCTGAAATTCAGTCTAATGGTTTTAAATCTTTGGAAGATGGTCAAAAAGTGACATTTGAAGTGGAGCAAGGCCAACGTGGTCTTCAAGCAACCAATATTACAAAAATTGGATAATAAAAGAGCGGGTTTCTTAGTGAAACTCGCTTTTCTTATGTTTAAAGGGGTCTTTTATTTGGCATACCAGCTTTGCGTGGAAACTTATTTGGAGTTTCCTTTTTCTTTTCGACGATGGTCAATGTTCGAGGGTCGCCATTTGGAAGAGTATAGTCGTGGTTTTCGATGACTTTTGCGAAGAGGAGATTGAGTGCATTTTTTGCCTGGGTCAATTCATCTTCTGCGCTGGACGCCTTGAGTGCGATTAATTTTCCGTTGAGCTTCAAATAAGGGATAGTCAATTCAGAAAGAATCTGCATGCGGGCAACTGCGCGTGCTGTGACAAGGTCAAATTGTGCACGAAAGTTCTTATCTTGTGCAAAGTCTTCTGCACGACCATGATAGAAATGAACACCTTCGAGCTCTAGTTCTTCGGCAAGCAAATGTAAAAAGTTAATTCGTTTATTAAGAGAATCAATGATGGTAACATCTAGTTGCGGAAAGATAATCTTCATAGGTAGGCTAGGAAATCCAGCTCCAGCTCCAATATCTAAAAGCCGAAGAGGTTCGTTCTGAATATGGCCTTGCAGGATTGGAGCGATAGAATCGTAGAAATGCTTCAGATAGACTTCGCTTTCCTCGGTAATAGCTGTCAGATTGATTTTTTCATTCCATTCCACCAATAGTTGGAAATAGCGATGAAATTGGTGTTTTTGTTGGTCAGTTAATTGAATACCTTGGTCTGCCAAGGTTTTATAAAATACTTCAGGTTTCATAATCTTATCTTATCATAATTTAAGCAAAAGAAAAACCCAGAAGAGTCTGGGAATTTTCTTATTGACCATCTGTCTGTCCCGTCGCAGGATTGTTTCCTGTTGTTGCAGTTTCAGTTGAAGAAGTTGCAGTCTCGGTTGAAGTTCCAGATGATGTTTCGCTTGATGTTGTCGTCGCTTCGGTTGTTTCACTAGTTTCAGTCGAACTAGAAGAACTTGTACTAGAGCTAGTGTACGTGTTATAAGCATTGGAGAGTGAGCGACTACCTCTGAGATAGTAGTTGGAACCGTAACGTACGAGTCCGCTTGGCATCTCCCAATCGGTAGCTGTATAGTCCGAATGCATAAAGAGCATCATATTGTGGTAGACATCTGTTGCAATTCGCATGCTGTTATCAAGGATAGGAGTCATACGATTAGTATATCCGGTCCAAACAGCCATTGCATACTGACTAGAATATCCAACAAAGTTTTCATCAGGAACGACCATGTAGCTATAATTTGCTTCTGGAATTGAAGCTAGAATAGTATCCGTTTCGCTATCGGTATAGTTTGATGTACCTGTTTTACCTGCCATAGGAACTCCACTAACAGAAGCGCTTAATCCATAACCGTAAGACATAACAGCCTTCATCATATCGGTCATCATGTAGGCTGTTTCGGCAGACATGACTTGAGTCCCTTGAGGAGCATATTCTGTTACTGTTCCGTCACTAAAGACAATTTTATTGACATACTGCGGAGCGTAGTATGTGCCGCCATTGGCAAAAGCGGCGTAGGCAGCAGCCATCTTTTCACTACTTGCCCCATACTGGCTACCAGTGTCGGATGTATTACTTGAAATAGCATTAGAGTAATGAATATCTGGGTAATCGATACCAACGCTATTCAAAAATTTCAAGGCATTTTCTAAACCTGTAGTTTCCAATGCTTTAACGGCTGTAACATTTCGAGAATACTGAATAGCAGTCTTAACAGAGATATTCCCATAGTATTGTTTATCCCAGTTATTGACAGGAGTTGTTGTGCCAGGATAATTATAAGGACCGTCTAAAATTAAATCTGCTGTAGATGTATAAATGCCGTTTTCAAAAGCAGGAGCATAGTCTGTGATTGGCTTCATTGTAGAACCAAAGTCGCGGTTGGTTTCAACGGCTTGGTTGGTACCAAATGAGACGTTTGTTTCTTGTTTACGACCACCTAATTGCGCAACGACTTTACCATTAGAAACATCCACAACCGTTGAAGCTACCTGTAATAAATCATCTGGATAGCTGACATACATATCTGTATTGTAGATGTTCCAAAGTTGTTGCTGGGCGGCAGGGTCGACGTTCGTATAGACATCCATCCCTGTTGTCAGCAAGTTGTAACCTGTTTTGGCTTCAACTTCTTCAACGACTTGTTTCAGATAGTTGTCCATATAAGCAGGATAAGCAGCTGCATTAGATAATGGTTGCAAACCATCTGTTACAGGTGTTAGAACAGCTTGTTCATACTGGGTATTATCAATGTACTTTTCTTCCAGCATCTCAGCCAATACCAAATCGCGACGTGTTTTTGCATCTTCTGGATTGGTATAAGGATCATATTGGTTTGGCGCTTGGGGCATTCCTGCTAAAAGAGCTAATTGAGGAAGAGTCAAATCTTTTAACTCTTTTCCATAAAAAGCAAGAGCGGCAGTCTTCATACCGTAATTACCATTTGACATATACACCTTGTTGATGTAGTAGGTCAAAATCTCTTGTTTGGTATTGCGACGTTCCAATTGAGTAGCCAGCCAAGCCTCTTGAATTTTCCGTTTTAGATTTTGATCTTCTACGGATGTCGAGAAATAAGTCAGCTTGATAAACTGTTGGTCAAGTGTCGAGCCACCCTGCAAACGTCCACCACTCAAGTTATTAATCAGGGAACCTGCAATACGAATCACGTCAACCCCTCTATGATTGAAGAAGCGTTGGTCTTCGATTGCGACAATCGCATTTACCAAGTCTGTTGGAATTTCTTCAGTCTTGGCACTCGAACGTTTTTCTGCTCCTAAATCTGCAATAAGATTTCCGTTCTTATCGTAAATTTTACTTGACACAGTTGCTGTCAAAGATTCTTCTGTCAATTCTGGAGCGCTTTGGATGTAGTAAACAACCAATGCAGCTCCGGCCAGGCAGGCAATGATAGCCCCCGCAAGTAAAATATTTGCAGTGATTAGAAGAGCTTTTTTAATTGTTGTAGTTTTCAAAAGATTCACCACCTAATAGATTTTTTTCAACGATTTCCAGATATGGGATGCTGGGGAAACGCCCCATTTGAATCTCAAAGCCGTATTGTCGAATAAAGGTTAGAGGCATCGACTTACTACCCATGTCTACTTGATAAAATTCGATCAAATGAGTGGCTGGCAAGAGATAGGTTTCTTTTAATGTTGAAAAGTGAAGAAGGACAAAACAAATGCCACCTTGTTTAACAACCTGTTTCATGTGTTCGATCTGATGCGCATGAAAATTTTTCATGGGCATGGATGCTTTTTGGCGTGTCTCTTTCGCTTCAAAATCAATATAATGTCTTTTAAAAACACCAGAGTAGTCTGTGGTAGATGCCTGTCGAAAGTATGCTTCGACAATCTTAGCACGGCTCCGTTTGGGGTAATCAACTTTTACAATTTGCACGGGAGTTGGCTTCTTGTGAATGACAGCAATATCGTGCGCAAGGTAATATTGATTGCTATCGTTGATAGCGGCCTCAAAAGACATTCCGCGATTAGCAAAGTTTACTCGCTGGGATGAAATAGGACTGGTTCTATTGATTTTTTTTGACACCTTATGAGGATAATTGACCATAGAACTCCTTCTTGATAAAATAATATCAGCATATTATACCATAATTAGCGAAAAGAGTACAAGAAATGGATACTAAGAGCCTTTTGGTAACAGGTTATAGACATACAGACCTGGGAATTTTTTCAGAAAAAGATCCTCGACTGCACATTATTAAATCTGCAATTCGTAGGAATTTTATTCGTTTTTTAGAAGAGGGAGTTAGTTGGTTCATACTGACAGGTCAATTGGGTTTTGAATACTGGTCCTTAGAAGTCTTAGAAGATTTACGAGCCGAGGGGTATCAACTGAGTATTGCAACAATATTTCCATTTGAAAATCATGGCGAACAGTGGAATGAGGCTAACCAAGCAAAGTTAGCACGGTTTAAGCAGGTTGATTTTGTAAAGTATGCCTATCCACGCTATGAAAACCCAGGGCAGTTTAGAGACTATAACCAGTTTTTACTGGATAATACGACAGGTTGTTATTTGTTTTACGATTCTGAAAATGAAACCAATTTGAAATATTTATATCACATGGTCTTAAAGAAAGAAGGATATAATAGAAAAACGCTTACCTTTGAGGAATTGAATGAGGAGGCTGAAAATTTTTCAAATTCTGAGTGATTTGACTTGATTTTTCCCTATTTTTTTTAATATAATAGGAGTAGTGACGTTTTAGATTAGGGAGAGAGAGATGGCAAGTATTAAATTTACGACAAAAGATATTTTCGAGCAAGATTTTAAAATTGGTTTTCGTGGCTATGATCAAGATGAAGTGAACGATTTTCTTGATGATATTATGAAAGACTATGATGCTTATGAAGCGATTATCAAGGAATTAAAAGGCGAAATTGCTCGATTGAAAGCGCAGGCAGCAAATTCTCCCAAAACAACTCTTCCTACTGAAGAATCGAACGATGTATTGCGTACAGAACGTCCATCTTCAGCGACAAACTTTGATATTCTCCGCCGTCTGAATCGTCTGGAGAAAGAAGTATTTGGAAAACAAATCGTTCAGGATCAAGAATAGAAAATTGTACACCTAAACTGACACTTTATTCGCAGTTATTTTCTCATACACAAATACATTCTGTATTTGTGTACAAAAAATTCCTTGATTTAAAGTGGCTTGCTTTGTAGATACAACTTCTAAGATAATTAAGGTGCAATTTTTGGATAATCGCGTGGTAGTTTTCTACCATGAGGAAAGTCCATGCTAGCACTGGCTGAGATGCCAGTAGTGTTTGTGCTAGGCGAATCAATAAGCCTAGGGACGCCCTTGGGCGTTACGGCGGTTAAAATGGCTAAGTCTTTTGATATGCCAGAGTAGATCTGAAAGTGCCACAGTGACGAAGTTTTTATGGAAACGTAAAAAATGGAACGCGGTAAACCCCTCAAGCTAGCAACCCAAACTTTGGTCGGGGCATGGGATGGATGGAAATGAACAGAAATCCTGACTGTTTAGACAGTAGACAGATGATTATCGAAGGTGGTAGAACCTAGTACTACCGGAACAAAACATGGCTTACAGAAAATTGCATAAAATAGGTAGCTAGCTCTGCTAGCTTTTATTGTAGAGGAAAAAAATGAAAAAACAATTTGAATTGATTGCAACGGCAGCAGCTGGTCTGGAAGCGGTTGTGGGTCGAGAAATTCGTAATCTTGGCTATGAATGTCAAGTGGAAAATGGCCGTGTTCGATTTCAAGGAGATGTAAAATCCATTATCGAAACCAATATCTGGCTGCGTTCAGCAGATAGAATTAAAATCATTGTTGGACAATTTCCAGCAAAGACTTTTGAAGAGTTGTTCCAAGGAGTTTTTAACTTGGACTGGGAAAATTACTTGCCTCTAGGCTGCAAGTTCCCTATTTCCAAGGCCAAATGTGTCAAATCGAAATTGCATAATGAACCAAGTGTGCAGGCTATTTCTAAGAAAGCAGTTGTAAAGAAACTGCAGAAACACTTCTCTCGTCCCGAAGGGGTTCCTTTGCAAGAGATGGGGGCAGAGTTTAAAATTGAAGTGTCGATTTTGAAAGATGTGGCGACAGTCAGGATTGATACGACAGGTTCTAGTTTGTTCAAACGTGGTTATCGGGTGGAAAAAGGTGGCGCACCAATCAAAGAAAATATGGCAGCTGCTATTTTGCAATTATCGAATTGGTATCCAGATAAACCGCTTATTGACCCTACTTGCGGATCGGGAACTTTCTGTATTGAGGCAGCTATGTTGGCCAAAAATATAGCCCCAGGTTTGAAGAGAAGTTTTGCATTTGAGGAATGGCCGTGGGTTGAGAATCAATTGGTGGCTGCATTACGCAAAGAAGCACAAGCTTCTATCAAAACAGATTTGGTATTAGATATTGCTGGATCAGATATTGATGCTCGTATGATTGAAATTGCGAAGAAGAATGCATTTGCGGCAGGAGTTGAGCAAGATATTGTTTTCAAGCAAATGCGTGTGCAAGACTTGCGTACAGATAAAATTAATGGTGTCATCATTTCTAATCCACCTTACGGAGAACGTTTGTTGGATGGTGAAGCCATTGTTACCCTGTATCGAGAAATGGGGGAGACTTTTGAACCACTCAAAACATGGTCTAAGTTTATTCTAACTAGTGATGAGTTGTTTGAAACCCGTTTTGGACAGCAAGCGGATAAGAAACGCAAACTGTATAATGGTACCCTAAAAGTGGATCTTTATCAATTTTTTGGTCAACGAGTGAAACGTCAAGTGCAAGGATAGGAGGACATCGTGGGAGAAAAAAATAGTCATCATCTTCCTTTGGATGAGGAGAAAGTTTTAGATTTTGAAGTGGCGAAAGATTTAACAATCGAAGAAGCAGTCAAAAAACATAAGGAGATTGAAGCGGGTGTGACAGAAGATGATGGTCTCTTGGATCGTTACATCAAGCAACACCGCGCAGAAATTGAATCTCAAAAATTTGAAACCAAAATCAATCATCTTCCTTTAGTTGAGGTGGCTGATGAGGAAAAAAATCAAGGACATGAAAGCGCGGAAGAGGTAGAAGCAAATGATTCTTCTCTTACGGAAGTTAGTGAGGAGATTGCTCCTATTGTAGAAGAACTTTCGGTAACTCCGATGGAAACCTTGGAAGAAACAGTGATTGCAAGTACCGTAGCAATGGAGGGGTTATCTTCAGTGGCAGATGATTCTAGTTTAGAATTGGAAGAAGATGAAGCCGAAGACTTGGACCATAGTGAGGGCGCAGATAGGGATCAGAAAAAGAAATTTTACTTCTGGTCAGCAGTAGGGCTTTCAATGATTGGTGTAATGGCGACGGCGCTGGTTTGGATGAATTCGGTTAACAAATCGAATACTGCGACTTCTTCAAGTTCAACAAGTACAAGCCAGACGTCATCGACAGCATCAAGTTCGACAGATGCGAATGTGACCGCTTTTGAACAGCTCTATAATAGTTTCTTTACGGATAATAGTTTGACCAAGCTAAAAAATTCAGAGTTTGGTAAATTAGCAGAACTGAAAGTGCTGTTGGAAAAATTGGACAAGAATTCGGACAGTTATACCAAAGCTAAAGAACAGTATGATCATCTTGAAAAAGCCATTGCAGCCATTCAGGCCATCAATGGTCAGTTTGATAAAGAAGTCGTTGTTAATGGTGAAATTGATACAACGGCGACGGTTAAATCAGGAGAATCTCTTTCTGCGACAACGACAGGGATTAGTGCGGTTGACAGTCTATTGGCATCGGTCGTGAATTTTGGTCGTTCACAACAGGAAGTCGCTTCGGCTACGGTAGCAAGTGAGGCTGCAGTCACAAGCAGCCAAGGTGCTGATGAAACGGTATCTACTGGTGTACCAGCGACAACAGAAGTCGCTTCAACAACGGTTTCAGGCTCAATAACCGACTCTGGTATTGCCGTGCCAGCTGGTGTCGTCTTGCAACGTGACCGCAGTCGAGTTCCTTATAATCAAGCGATGATTGATGATGTAAACAATGAAGCATGGAATTTTAATCCAGGTATTCTTGAAAATATTGTGACTATCTCGCAACAGCGTGGGTATATAACAGGCAATCAATATATCTTGGAAAAAGTTAATATTATCAACGGCAATGGCTACTACAATATGTTTAAACCAGATGGGACCTACTTATTCTCTATAAATTGTAAGACAGGTTACTTTGTCGGTAATGGTGCTGGTCATTCTGATGCCTTGGATTATTAAACAAAAAGCGTTTTAGCCGCTTCAGATTGAAGAAAAAGTCCATTTTGGACAATTTTCTTCAATCTTTTTTCTTTGTGTTGAAAATAAAAAAACTCTCAGAAACGCCGAAATATCAATGTTTCTAAGAGTTTAATGACTTGCTATCTTTCGCAAACTTCTTCAATTTTTTATATTTTTAGGAGTTTGTCTACGTTCTGAGCGGTGTATCCGCTTTTTTTGTTAGATTGGTTTTCTTTCAAAGGCATCGGTAGAGATTCCCTGAGAAAGGATTAGTTTGGCCCATTCTTTAGCTGAATGAAGGCTGTGGTCTTTGTAGTTACCACATGATTCAATGGTTGTTCCAGGGACATCCTCCCAAGTGATGCCTTCTGCAATTTCTTCCAAACTCGACTTGATGACTTGAGCAATCTTTTCAGAGTCTTGTTTTCCCCACATAATCATGTGGAAACCTGTCCGACACCCGAAAGGAGAGCAGTCGATTAGCCCATCGATGCGCTGGCGAATTAGTTTAGCTAATAGATGCTCAATGGTATGTAGACCAGCTGTATCCATTGCATTTTCGTTGGGTTGGATAAGGCGAATATCAAAGTTTGTAATAATGTCTCCTTTTGGTCCGACTTCTTCAGAAATTAAGCGGATGTAAGGTGCTTTTACAATAGTGTGGTCTAGCTCGAAGCTTTCGACAGTGACTTCTTTTTTCATGGTTTCCTCCAAATAAGTGATAAATTTATTATACCATATTTGACAATTTGGAATTGTGAAATCGTTTCAAATATGATAAAATAGATACAGATTTTGTGAAAATCGAATTATAAAAAAAGAGGTAGAAATATGAATATCATTACAGTAGTAGTGACACTTGTTTCTGCTCTCATTGGTTTAGTATTAGGTTACTTTGCCATTTCTTTGAAGATGAAATCTGCAAAAGAAACTGCAGAATTGACACTTTTAAACGCAGAACAAGAAGCTAGTAATGTTCGTGGTCGAGCAGAAGAGCAAGCTGAGGTTATTCTAAAAACAGCTGAGCGTGATCGCCAGACCTTGAAAAAAGAATTACTCTTGGAAGCTAAGGAAGAAGCTCGTAAGTACCGAGAAGAAATTGCAGAAGAATTTAAGTCAGAACGTCAAGAGTTGAAGCAAATCGAATCACGCTTGACAGAGCGTGCGACCAGTTTGGACCGCAAAGACGATAATTTGACCAACAAGGAAAAGACTTTGGAACAAAAGGAACAAAGTCTGACCGATAAAGCTAAGCACATTGATGAGCGTGAACAAGAAGTTGTAAAACTCGAAGAACAAAAAGCTTTGGAGTTAGAACGAGTGGCGGCCCTCAGTCAAGAAGAGGCGAAGGAAATCATCCTTACCGATACACGTGATAAACTGACGCATGAAATTGCGACTCGTATCAAGGAAGCAGAGCGTGAAGTAAAAGAACGTTCTGACAAGATGGCAAAGGACTTGTTAGCCCAAGCGATGCAACGTATATCAGGTGAATATGTGGCTGAGCAGACGATTACATCGGTTCATTTACCGGATGATGCGATGAAGGGACGGATTATTGGACGTGAGGGTCGAAATATTCGTACCTTTGAAAGTCTCACAGGTATCGATGTTATCATTGATGATACACCAGAAGTGGTTGTTCTATCAGGTTTTGATCCGATTCGCCGTGAGATTGCCCGTATGACCATGGAGACCTTGCTTCAAGATGGTCGTATTCATCCAGCTCGTATTGAGGAGTTGGTTGAGAAACACCGTGTAGAGATGGATAACCGTATTCGTGAGTATGGGGAAGCTGCTGCTTATGAAGTTGGGGCACCAAACCTTCATCCAGACTTGATTAAAATCATGGGACGTTTGCATTTCCGTACCTCTTATGGACAAAATGTTCTTCGCCACTCAATCGAAGTTGCTAAATTAGCAGGTGTACTTGCTGCTGAATTGGGCGAGAATGTGAATTTGGCGCGTCGAGCTGGTTTCCTACATGACGTTGGTAAAGCTATTGACCGTGAGGTGGATGGAAGCCACGTTGAAATCGGTACAGAATTGGCTAAGAAATATAAAGAGAATCCAATTGTTATCAATGCGATTGCTAGTCACCATGGCGATGTAGAAGCGACAAGTACTATTGCTGTCATTGTGGCAGCGGCAGATGCTCTGAGCGCTGCTCGTCCAGGTTCGCGTCGCGAATCTATGGAAGCCTACATCAAACGTCTGCAAGACTTGGAAGAAATCGCCAACAGTTTTGAAGGGATTAAACAATCCTATGCTATTCAGGCTGGTCGTGAAATTCGGATTATCGTTCATCCTAACAAGGTCACTGATGATCAGATTACCATCTTGGCCCATGATGTTCGTGAGAAAATTGAAAATAATCTGGATTATCCAGGAAATATCAAAATCACGGTTATCCGTGAAACAAGAGCAACAGATGTTGCTAAGTAAATGTAGAAGAGTCCGAAGGGCTCTTTTTCTACTGGCTCAAAGTTCGTTTCGGGTTGGGAATAGAAAATATTCTAATCGTATTTAAAAGCAGTTGAAATTCATGCTAAATTTTGTTACACTAGAATGAAAGATTTAAAAGGAGATATCATGAAAGAGCGAGGCTTACTCATTGTCTTTTCTGGCCCATCTGGTGTTGGAAAAGGAACAGTTCGAAAGGAAATTTTTGAAAGCTCTGATAATAAATTTGAATATTCTGTATCCATGACGACACGTCCACAGAGACCGGGAGAAGTTGATGGAGTTGACTATTTCTTCCGTAGTCGTGAGGAATTTGAAGATTTGATTCGCCAGGGTCAAATGTTGGAATATGCAGAGTATGTTGGAAATTACTATGGAACACCTCTGACCTATGTCAATGAAACTCTTGATAAGGGAATTGATGTCTTTTTAGAAATTGAAGTACAGGGTGCCCTCCAAGTGAAGAAAAAGGTTCCAGATGGGGTGTTCATTTTCTTGACACCACCTGACTTGGAGGAGTTGCAAGATCGCTTGATTGGTCGCGGAACGGATAGTGAGGAAGTTATTGCTCAACGTATCGAACGTGCCAAGGAAGAGATCGCCTTGATGCGTGAGTATGATTATGCAGTTGTGAACGATGAAGTCCCGTTGGCTGCTGAGCGTGTCAAGCGTATTATCGAAGCAGAACATTTCCGTGTAGATCGAGTGATTGGTCGCTACGATGAAATGATTCGTGAACAGATAGCAGAACGATAAAAGAAAGAAGAGAGAATCGCATTATGATGTTGAAGCCGTCAATTGATACCTTGTTGGATAAGGTACCATCTAAGTATTCTTTGGTTATTCTTGAGGCTAAGCGTGCCCATGAATTGGAAGCAGGTGCCAAACCAACTCAAGAATTCACCTCAGTGAAATCCACCCTACGCGCCTTGGAAGAAATTGAATCAGGTAATGTAGTCATCCACCCAGACCCAGAAGCGAAACGTGAGGCTGTTCGTCGCCGTGCCGAAGAGGCTAAACGTTTGGCGGAAGAAGAAGAGCGTAAAATCAAAGCTCAAATTGCTAAAGAAAAAGAAGAAGGCGAAAAGATTTAGAAACAAGACTCGGTTGGGATTGCCATCCGGGTTTCTTTTCACTTTCGGAATGATGAAAGTTTTGACAGAAAGGAGGCAGGTCATTTAGTTTATCTTTTAATATTTGGGGAGTGGGAAAGAACTCGACCAAGATAAAAAGAGTTCGTCTTCCAACCCCTGCACAGTTGATTAGGCTAGATTTGGAGTGCAAAACACGAACAAATCTGCCAATTAACCACTGCGCTGAGATGTTGACACGAACTCTGAGTAGTGGTCCCGGGCTTTTTGCCCAGCCTCGTTATACATAAAGTGAACCTTGTTCGCATCAGTCGTGATATTAGAAGGTAAAATAAATGGAGATGGTATGTTAGCACAGATTATTGTAGACGTCCCTTTGATGCAGACAGATCAAGCTTATTCCTATCGAGTTCCAGCTGAGTTGGAAGAGGGGCTCAAGGTTGGCGTGCGTGTCCATGTACCCTTTGGTAAGGGAAATCGGCTGATTCAAGGGATTGTAGTTGATTTGATTGATGAAGATGATGAAAATAAGGTACAAGACTTGAAAGAGCTTGCCGAGGTTTTGGACTATAGTCCTGTTCTCAATCAAGAGCAATTTTGGTTGGCGGACCAGATGAGAAAGTCGGTCTTCTCCTATAAAATTACCCTCTTAAAATCCATGTTGCCCAGCTTGCTCAATTCGACCTATGACAAATTGCTCCGTCCAGGGCTTGGTTTGGAAATGGCAGAGCAGATTAGTCTGTTTGGTGATAAGGAGCAGATTCGTTTTTCTGACTTGGACGTGACAGAGCAAGGGAAAATCATGCGTCTGGCCCAGTCAGGAAAAATCTTGGTAGACTATGTGGCCAAGGATAAGAAGCAAATCAAGACAGAAAAATGGTACCGAGTTTGTCTGGAGAAATTACGAGAAGCAGACATTAGCAATCGGGCTAAAAAACGGCAGCAGTTAAGGGAATTTCTTCTGGAACACTCGGAAGACCAGCTCCTTTCAAACCTAAAATCGGACTATTCAGCTGATACGCTCCGCTATTTCCAAGAAAAGGGCTATATAGAAGTCTGGGAAGAGGAAGTGTCGCGGACTCAGGGTGTTTTTGATAAGGTGGAAAAAACGCAGGCCTTGGATTTGAATCCAGAGCAGGCCATTGCGGTTCGGGAGATTGTGGCCTCTATCGGTCAGGAAAGTCAGACATTTCTACTGCAAGGAGTGACAGGCTCTGGGAAGACGGAAGTCTATCTCCAGGTTATTGATAGGGTCTTGAAAATGGGGAAAACGGCTATTATGCTGGTGCCTGAAATTTCCTTGACTCCTCAGATGACCAATCGTTTTATTTCTCGTTTTGGTCAGCAGGTTGCTATTCTGCACTCGGGCCTGTCTGATGGTGAGAAGTACGATGAGTGGCGGAAGATTGAGGCGGGGAATGCCCAGGTGGTTGTCGGGGCCCGTTCGGCCATTTTTGCCCCTTTGACAAACTTGGGTGTTATCATCATTGATGAGGAGCATGAAGCGACCTACAAGCAGGACAGCAATCCACGCTACCATGCGCGTGATGTGGCCAAGTTGCGGGCAGACTATAATCGAGCGACCCTGGTCTTGGGGTCTGCTACGCCGAGTCTTGAAACACGGGCTCGGGCTAGTCGAGGAGTCTATGGAAGACTGACTCTTAACCAGAGGGCCAATCCCTTGGCTCGTATTCCAGAAGTGGAAGTTGTGGATTTCCGAGATTACATCGGTCAGCAGGAGGCTAGTAATTTTACCCCTGTTCTGATTGAAAAGATAAGAGAAAAATTGGCTCGTAAGGAACAGGTCGTTCTTATGTTGAATAGGCGTGGTTATTCTTCTTTTGTCATGTGTCGTGATTGCGGTAGCGTTGACCAGTGTCCCAATTGTGATATTTCCCTTACACTTCACATGGATACAAAAACGATGAATTGCCATTATTGTGGTTTTCAAAAGGGGATTCCTCAGACCTGTCCAAACTGTCAAAGTCGTTCTATTCGTTATTATGGGACGGGTACGCAAAAGGCCTACGATGAATTGCAGGAGCTCTTGCCAGAAGCTAGAATTTTGCGTATGGATGTGGATACTACCAAGAAAAAAGGTGCTCATGAGGACTTGCTCGAACGGTTTGGTCGAGGCGAAGCGGATATTCTTCTGGGAACTCAGATGATTGCTAAGGGCTTGGATTTTCCAAATGTGACCCTAGTTGGGGTGCTCAATGCGGATACGGCTCTGAATTTGCCTGATTTTCGGTCTTCTGAGCGGACCTTCCAGTTGCTAACTCAGGTAGCTGGTCGGGCTGGTCGAGCTGATAAGGAAGGGGAGGTCCTGATTCAGACCTATAACCCCAATCATTATGCCATTGCTTTTGCCAAAGAGCAGGATTATGAAGGTTTCTATCGTTATGAGATGGGCATTCGGAAAAATCTTGGTTATCCACCTTACTATTTTACAGTTGGCTTAACCTTTTCGCACAAGTCAGAAGAATTTGTCGTGAAAAAAGCCTATGAAACTGTAGCCTTTCTCCGTCAACACTTAACAGATGCAATTCAAATCTTGGGACCGACGCCCAAGCCTATTGCTAGAACCCATAATCTCTACCACTACCAGATCATCTTGAAATACCGGCATGAAGACCGTTTGGAAGAGGTATTGAATCAGATTTTGGATTGGACACAGGAGAGAGAAAATCAAGATTTGCGACTGATTATTGACAATGAACCGCAGAATATGATGTGAGGTCACTATTGACCTTGCATTTTTTTGTTTTAAGAACCTTTGATTAAGGAAAAAATAAGCAAAAATGATATAATTAGGGGATAGTATAATTGATATGAATCAGAAAATGAAAAGGAGATGAGAACACGAATATGACAAAGTTGATTTTTATGGGAACGCCAGCGTTTTCAGCGACGGTCTTAAGAGGGCTCTTAGCTGATGGGAATTATAACATACTGGCAGTTGTAACCCAGCCAGACCGAGCTGTTGGACGAAAAAAAGTCATCCAAATGACACCTGTGAAAGAAGTAGCCTTGGAATACAATTTACCAGTCTATCAACCAGAGAAGCTATCTGGAAGTCAAGAAATGGATGAGCTGATGAATTTAGGAGCAGATGGGATTGTGACGGCAGCTTTTGGGCAATTCCTACCAACCAAATTATTGAACTCAGTTGACTTTGCGGTCAATGTTCATGCTTCTCTTCTTCCTAAATACCGTGGCGGTGCCCCTATCCATTACGCTTTGATTAACGGTGATGAACGTGCCGGTGTAACCATCATGGAAATGGTCAAGGAAATGGATGCCGGTGACATGATTTCCAGCGATAGCATTGCTATTGAAGAAAGCGACAATGTCGGCACCTTGTTTGAAAAGTTGGCTGTTGTTGGTCGAGATTTATTATTACAAACCTTACCAGCCTATATTGCTGGTGACTTGAAACCAGTCGCTCAAAATCCAGAACAGGTAACCTTCTCACCAAATATCCAGCCAGAAGAAGAGGTACTGGATTGGAATAAGACAGCTCGTCAACTATTTAATCAGATTCGCGGTATGTACCCGTGGCCCGTTGCCCACACCTATTGGCAAGGCGAACGGTTTAAAATTCAAGAAGCTGTAGAAGCAGAAGGTGAAGGACCAGTTGGTCGGGTTATTGCTCGAAGCAAGAAAGAATTGATCATTGCGACAGGTCAGGGAGCCCTTTCTCTGAAAACTGTCCAGCCAGCTGGTAAGCCAAAAATGACCATTGCAGACTTTTTAAATGGTGCAGGTCGAGATATTGCAGTAGGAGATCAATTTGGTGATCAATAAACATGAAACAGCAAGAAGTCTAGCCCTATCTGTATTGGAACAAGTCTTTGATCAAGGTGCTTACTCGAACATCGCTCTCAATAAAGCCCTAGAATCTTCTCGTTTATCAGCACAGGACAAGGGCTTGGCGACCGAATTGGTTTATGGGACGGTTTCTCGTAAAATTACCCTAGAGTGGTATTTGGCACATTTTATCGAAGATAGAGAAAAGTTGGACACTTGGGTCTACTATCTCCTCATGTTGAGCCTATACCAGTTGGTATATTTGGACAAATTACCTACCCACGCAGTTGTCAATGAGGCAGTTAATATTGCCAAGCGAAAGCCTGGGACAGATAAGTTTGTCAACGCTATTTTGCGTAAGCTTAGTCAGGATTCCTTGCCGAAACCAGCAGATATTAAAAGAAAGAACAAACGTCTATCCGTTCAGTATTCTGTGCCAGTTTGGTTGGTCCAAACCCTGATTGCAGAATATGGCGATGAACGTGCAGAGAAGATTTTCCAAAGCTTACATGATCGGAATAAGGCCAGTGTACGTGTGACAGATGGTCAACAAGTGGAGCGATTGGCAGAGGAGCTAGGTGCCCAACACTCGCAGTTATCACCAGTTGGGTTGGTTAAATCTCATGGACACTTTGCGGGGACAGATTATTTCAAGGAAGGACTCATCACTATTCAAGATGAAACCAGTCAATTGGTAGCTCCGACTTTGGATATTCAAGGAGATGAAATTATCTTGGATGCCTGTGCGGCTCCGGGTGGAAAGACCTGTCATATGGCAAGCTATCTTACGGATGGAAAAGTTTATGCGTTGGATTTATATGATCATAAACTAAACATGATTGAAGAAAACGCACGTCGTTTAGGTCTAGCAGATAAGATTGAGACCAAAGGTCTGGACGCCAGTCGTGTTCATGAAACATTTGGACCTGATACCTTTGATAAAATCCTAGTGGATGCCCCATGTTCAGGTATTGGACTCATCCGCCGTAAGCCAGATATTCGTTATAACAAGGCATCGATGGATTTTGATTCTCTAAAGACTATCCAGTTGCAGATACTAGACAGTGTTTGCCAAAGCTTGAAAATTGGTGGTATAATAACCTATAGCACATGTACGATTATTGCTAAGGAAAACCAAGAGGTTATTCAAGAATTTCTGCAAAACCATCCCAATTTTGAACAGGTGACACTAGAACACCCTCAAACAGATATTATGATGGATGGCTGCTTGTTGATAACCCCTGAACAGTATAAGACAGATGGCTTTTTCATCGGTCAACTTAGACGAAAATCCTAGAATAAGAGGAGGAAGTTGCTTAGCAACGATAAAAATTATGGAAATTGCATTACTTACTGATGTAGGACAGAAACGTTCGAACAACCAAGACTATATCAATCGCTACAAAAACCGCGCAGGGATTGATTTGGTCGTGTTAGCTGATGGAATGGGTGGTCACCGTGCCGGCCATATTGCTAGTGAAATGGCAGCAACAGATTTGGGAGCTGCTTGGGTTGATACTCAATTAGTGACCTTGAATGATGTCCGTGAATGGATGGTTGCAATCATTGATGCTGAAAACCAAAAGATTCATGAACTTGGACAGACAGAGGAATACAAGGGGATGGGAACAACTCTTGAAGCAGTTGTTGTCATCGACAACCAAATGATCTATGCCCATGTTGGAGATTCACGAGTTGGATTGATTAGAGATGGCGAATATACACGTCTAACCAACGACCATTCGCTGGTAGGTGCCCTTGTTCGAGCTGGTCAGCTCACAGAAGAAGAAGCACAGCGTCATCCTCAAAAAAATATTGTAACGCAGTCCATTGGACAAGCCGAACCAATTGAACCAGACATTGCTTTGAAAACTCTTGAGGTTGGAGATTATGTCCTTATTAACAGCGATGGCTTAACCAATATGGTGCCAACCGAGGACATTCGTGATATTGTATTGAGTGATGTTTCAATTGAAAGCAAGGTAGAAACACTTGTACGTTTTGCCAATAATGCAGGCGGTCTAGATAATATTACAGTAGGTTTGCTTCATATTACGGAGGAGGCTAGGTAATGATTCAAATCGGTAAGATCTTTGCCGGTCGGTATCGAATCGTTCGGCAAATTGGTCGAGGCGGTATGGCAGATGTTTACCTAGCAAGAGATTTGATTTTAGATGGAGAAGAGGTTGCTGTTAAAGTTCTTCGGACCAACTATCAGACAGATCAAATTGCTATCCAGCGTTTTCAACGTGAAGCGCGTGCCATGGCAGAACTTGACCATCCCAATATCGTTCGTATTTCGGACATCGGTGAAGAAGATGGTCAACAGTATCTGGCTATGGAATATGTCAATGGCCTCGATTTAAAACGTTATATAAAAGAAAATGCACCACTCTCCAACGATGTTGCGGTGCGAATTATGGGACAGATTCTCCTTGCTATGCGCATGGCGCACACGAGAGGAATTGTCCATCGAGATTTGAAACCTCAGAACGTCCTTTTGACTTCCAATGGAGTCGCTAAAGTAACAGACTTTGGTATTGCAGTTGCCTTTGCTGAAACGAGTTTGACACAAACCAACTCCATGTTGGGTTCTGTTCACTATCTTTCACCTGAGCAGGCGCGTGGTTCGAAAGCGACCATTCAAAGTGACATTTATGCGATGGGGATCATCCTTTTTGAAATGTTGACGGGTCGCATTCCCTATGATGGAGACAGTGCTGTGACGATCGCTCTTCAGCATTTTCAAAAACCTCTCCCATCTGTTAGAGAAGAGAATGCCAACGTACCTCAGGCCTTAGAAAATGTTGTACTAAAAGCAACGGCAAAAAAATTAAACGAGCGCTATAAGTCGGTTGCAGAAATGTATGCAGATTTAGCTTCGGCTCTATCCATGGATCGTCGGAATGAACCCAGGGTTGAACTAGAAGGGAACAAGGTTGATACAAAAACATTGCCAAAACTCTCCCAAGCCAATGTTGAAACGAAAGTACCGCATACAAACAGTTCTGCCCAAGTTTCTGCGACGGATAAGGGGGCTGGTAAGAAAGAAGTGGCGAAGTCGGGAAATAAGCCTGTTTCAAAACCAAGGCCAGGTATGCGTACACGCTACAAAGTCTTGATAGGGGCTATTTTGTTAACAGTCATAGCGACTGGACTCATGTTTTTCAACACTCCACGAACAGTTACCGTCCCTGATGTGTCTGGTCAAACCGTTGAAAAAGCTACAGAAATGATTGAAGTGGCAGGATTGGAAGTTGGAAACATCACAGAAGAAGCGACAGCGACTGTAGATGAAGGCTTGGTAATACGGACCTCTCCGGCTGCAAAGACGACCAGACGTCAAGGAAGTAAGATTGATATTGTGGTAGCAACGGCTGCGATGGTATCTATTCCAGATGTGACAGATAAGGATTCTGATACTGCACGGCAGGAATTGGAGGCTCTTGGTTTCCAAGTGACAATAAAAGAAGAATATAGCGAAAAAGTTGCCCAAGGTCTTGTTATCAAAACAGATCCAGGAGCAAATAGTTCTGCTGAGAAGGGGGCAAAAATTACCCTTTACGTTTCCAAAGGAGTAGCGCCACAAGTTGTGCCAAACGTTGTTGGAAAAACTCAGGAGAATGCTACTCAAATTCTTCAGACAGCAGGCTTCAGTATTGGAACTATTACTCAGGAATATAGCTCATCTGTTACTGCGGGTCAGGTTATCAGTACAGATCCTGTTGCCAATACAGAGTTGACAAAAGGTTCTATCATCAATCTAGTTGTTTCAAAAGGAAAAGAATTGATTATGCCTGATTTGACATCTGGCAATTACACCTATTCACAGGCACGTAGTCAATTACAAGCACTGGGTGTCAATGTGGAAAGTATTGAAAAACAAGAAGATAGAAGCTATTATTCAACGACAAGTGACATCGTCATTGGACAATATCCTGCTGCTGGCGCAACAATTGATGGAACAGTTACCTTGTATGTCTCCGTTGCATCAACCGGTACCAGTAGCGATTCCTCAACAGGAAGTTCCACTAGCACAAGTACTTCAACAGATAGCGGACAATAAAGATGAATAAGGTTGGGCAGATGCCGAACCTTTTTCTCTTGATTAGAGAGCGTAGCTTGTGAGCGGTCCCCTATGCCAAAATTGTTTCCTTCTGTCCATCAAGGGTGATGGGCTAGAGTGATTTGCATAGTTTGTAGTATGTTTAGTTTATTTTGCTTGCCTTGTTAATTTACTTTGCCGTACCCAAGTACAGCCTGTATCTCGTTGCTTTGAACTAATATTTCCTACTTTGGATGGAGTTCTTTTACTTATTTTTTGTTACAATAGTATAGAAAGGATGGAGAAGATGCGGAAAGTTCAATTTTTTCTACTAATAGAAAGTATGATTTTTACGATGGCAGCCTTTGATGTGGTAGCCAATGAGGCCAGTCGGACCCTGCTACTTTTCTCTGCCTTATTACTCATCATTTGGTACTTCCTAGGAAGAAAAATCAACAGTGTTTTACTGGTCAGCTCCTTATCTCTATTATTTTTGGTCTTTGTTTTAAATCCCTTCTTCATTATTGGGATTATGCTACTAGTCGTCTACATGCTGATTAATTTCTTTTCACGTTATGAAAAGAGAAACCAATATACCCACATTGTTTTTAGTGACTATTCTCTACAGGTTCAAAAAGAGAAAAATAGATGGTTTGGCAACCACGATCACTCTCAAGATAGGTTTGGTTTTGAAGATATTAACATTGTACGCTTGTTTGGCAATGATGTAGTTGATTTGGATAAGACTGTATTAGTTGGCAGAGATAATATTGTTGTAATTCGTAAAACGTTCGGACGGACAAAAATTATTGTTCCAATTGATGTTGAGGTTGCACTTTCAGCAACTAGTATCTATGGACGAGTAAGTTTCCTGGGTGAATCATACTGGGATTTGCGGAATGAAAGTATAGCGGTCAATAGTCCCGATTATCAAGAATCACACAAACGTGTAAAAGTCGTTACCAACAATATACTGGGAGACGTGGAGGTGGTTCGCGTATGAGAAAACGTACCTACCTACTCCTCGCCTGGTTTGCCTGTCTTATTGTTTTTGTGGTGATTGCTTCCACCCTCCCACTTTTAAATTATTCATTGCTAGATGTTACGCTCTGGATTTCAACGGAGCAGCTCGTGTTTACTCTCATTCTACTAGTTATTGTTTTGACCCTTTTTCTAGCTGTAATGGTACAAACTGTCAGCCTAGCCTCCACTCAGGTTATGCGGACGAAGTTACAAGCTATCTTGAAGAATAAAAGCATTCGAACAGACACCGAAAGTGATCAACTCTTGCTCCAGTTGTCTGATAAGGTCAGAAACCTCACGCGTCAGGTGCAGCTGGTTGACAATCAAGATTTAGTCAAGAAAGAAGAGATTGTTGAGGGAGAACGGAAACGGATTGCCAGGGATTTGCATGATACGGTTAGTCAAGAGTTATTTGCAACGAGCATGATTTTGTCAGGATTATCGTCCAATCTATCCACTCTTCCGCAGGAAACCTTGCAGGAACAGCTGATGCTCGTGAAAGACATGATTGAGTCTGCCCAAAGAGACCTACGCATCCTATTATTACATCTACGCCCAAGTGAACTTGAAAGTAAAACCTTGGTTGAAGGATTTGAGCTGATTTTGCGTGAAGTTAGCGACAAAAGTAATATTATCGTTCATTTCCAACATGAAGTAGAGGAGCTACCGAAACTAATTGAAGAACATCTCTTCCGCATTGCGCAAGAAATTATCAGTAATACCTTGCGACATGCCAAGGCCAAGCATTTGGATGTTTACCTCTTGCAGAAGGAAACAGAACTGCAGTTGAAAATGACAGACGATGGTATCGGCTTCCAACAAGGTGCAGATGATGAATTAAGTTACGGTCTTCAAAACATACGTGAGCGGGTTGAAGACATGGCTGGAACGATAAAAATTCGCACAGCCCCAAATAAGGGAGTGGCGATCGATATTCGTATCCCACTATTGAAAGGAAAAGAAGATGAATACGATTCGAGTGATGCTGGTTGACGACCATGAGATGGTTCGTCTAGGATTGAAAAGTTACTTAAATTTACAGCCAGATGTTGAAGTAGTCGCAGAAGCTAGTGATGGCGAGGAAGGTTTGGCTAAAGCATTAGAGGTTAAACCCGATGTTGTAGTGATGGACTTGGTTATGCCCAAGATGACTGGCGTAGAAGCAACCTTGGCCTTGCTGAAGGAATGGCCGCAAGCGCAGATTGTCATCCTGACCTCCTACCTAGATAATGAGAAAATCTATCCTGTGCTGGAAGCAGGAGCTCGTGGCTATATGTTGAAAACGTCAAGTGCTGACGAAATCTTAGCAGCCATCCGCAAGGTAGCTCTTGGAGAATATGCTATTGAGACAGAAGTAGAGAAAAAAGTAGAGCACCATAAACGCCACCCAGATTTACATGATGACTTGACAGCTCGTGAACGCGAAATCTTGACGCTGTTAGCCAAGGGATATGATAATCAACGAATTGCAGATGAGTCCTTCATTTCCCTAAAAACTGTTAAAACCCATGTTTCCAATATCTTATCCAAACTAGCTGTGAGCGACCGTACTCAAGCAGTTGTTTATGCTTTCCAGCATGGTTTGGTGGCGCAAGAGGACCAATAGTGGTATAATGAAAATTAGTTAATTTTCAACCAAAGGATAGTGGAATTATATGGATGCAAAACTCAGATATAAGGCAAAAAAAATAAAAATAGTCTTTTTTGACATTGACGACACGCTACGTGTGAAGAATACAGGCTACATTCCTGAATCAATTCAGCAGGTTTTCAAATCACTGAAAGAAAAGGGAATTTTGACAGGAATTGCGTCAGGACGAACGCCTTATGGTTTGGTGCCAGAAATCAAGGCCTTAAAGCCAGACTTTTTCGCTATGATTAACGGCTCCTACGTAGAAGATGCCAAAGGTCAGGTAGTGTACCATCAGCCAATGCCCCAAAATTTAGTAGAATCTGTATTAAATTGGGCTAAAGAAATTGGAATCGAATATGGTATGCTTGGTAGTCAAAAAGGGACACTTTCTGCACGAACTGACCGCATTAGTCAAGTAATTGACTTGATTTATGAAGGTTTGGAAACAAACCCAACTTTTTATAAAGAAAATGACATCTATCAATTGTTAACTTTCGAGAAAGATGGTCACGAAGTAGAACTTCCAGAAGAGTTGCAAGCGGAATTGCGTAGTGTTCGCTGGGATGCTATTTCATCGGACATTGTGCTAAAAGGCTCTTCCAAAGCAACTGGTGTTGCTAAGGTTGTTGAAAAACTAGGCCTGAAACCTGAAAATGTCCTAGTATTCGGAGATGGACTCAACGATATTGAGTTATTCGATTATGCAGGAATTAGTATCGCTATGGGGCATTCGCATCCAGAACTGCAAAAGCATGCAGATTATATCACAAAAAAAGTAGAAGAAGATGGCATTTTTGATGCCTTGGAGAAATTAGGTATGGTAGAAAAAGAAAAATATTTCCCGCAATTAGATTTGGAAAATGTTACAGGGCCAGTTGCGCATATCAAGACTAACCGCGGTAAGTTAACAGTAAAACTCTTCCCTGAAATTGCACCCAAAACGGTAGCAAATTTCGTAGCTCTTTCTAAAGATGGCTATTATGACGGAATTATCTTCCATCGTATTATCAAAGACTTTATGATTCAAGGTGGCGATCCAACCGGAACAGGCATGGGTGGTGAATCTATTTATGGTACTGCGTTTGAAGATGAATTTTCAATGGAAGCTTTTAATCTCAGAGGAGCCTTGTCAATGGCCAATGCAGGACCAAATACAAATGGAAGCCAATTCTTTATCGTTCAAAACCAAAACTTCCCATACAATGCGAAAGAATTAGAACGAGGCGGTTGGCCTAAAGAAGTTGCAGAAGCCTATGTCAAAAATGGCGGGACACCACATCTAGACCAACGCCACACAGTGTTTGGTCATCTAGTTGATGAAGAATCCTTCGTCGTCTTGGATGCTATCGCAGCGGTTGCAACAGATTCAGCAGATCGTCCACATGAAGATGTTGTAATTGAGACCATCGAAATAGAGGATTAAGATGAAAATCGGAGATAAACTCAAGGGGACGGTAACGGGCATTCAGCCGTATGGAGCCTTTGTACAATTAGAGAATGGGACGACGGGCCTGATCCATATCTCGGAAATCAAAACAGGTTTTGTTGATAATATTTATGATCATTTAAAATTGGGGCAAGAGGTTTTGGTACAGGTAGTTGACTTTGATGAATATACTGAAAAGGCTAGTTTATCAATCCGGACCTTAGAAGAAGAACAACAAAAAATTCCGCGTCATCATCGTTTTACAAATGAACGGAATAAAATTGGTTTTTCCCCTTTAGCAAAACAACTTCCGAAATGGATTGAGGAAGCTAAAGGCTATCTCAAAGAACACAAAGAAAAGAAGGTATAGGATGTATTCCTAACCTTCTTTCTTTTTAATCATTGAACTCGTAAAGAGCTGTTGACAAGTAACGTTCTCCGTTATCAGGCAAGATTGCCAACACTTTTTTTCCAGTTCCCAACTCCTTAGCGACTTCGATAGCAGCGTGAATTGCTGCACCTGAAGAAATACCAACTAAGAATCCTTCTTTTCCACCGATAGCACGACCTGTAGCTAAGGCATCATCGGATTTGACACGAATAATGCCATCATAGGCGCGAGTGTCCAAAGTATCTGGAATAAAACCTGCCGAAATACCTTGAATCTTGTGTGGACCAGGTGCTTCACCAGATAAGACAGCTGATTCATCAGCTTCGACAGCATAGATAGCAATATCTGGATTTGCTGTCTTCAAAACATGCGAAACACCTGAAACGGTACCACCAGTACCAACGCCAGATACAAAGGCATCTAAACCAGTTGTTCCAAAGTCTTCCAAAATTTCCTGTCCTGTTGTATCTTCGTGAACTTTTGGATTGGATGGATTAGCAAACTGGAAAGGAACCCAGCCATTTTTTTCTTCAGCAATCTCTTTTGCTTTGGCGATAGCCCCCTTCATCCCTTCGCTACCAGGAGTCAAGACAAGTTCAGCTCCATAAGCTTGGATAATCTTACGACGCTCAACACTCATGGTTTCAGGCATGACGATAATCACCTTATAACCTTTTGCTGCTCCAACCCAAGCAAGACCGATACCAGTGTTACCACTTGTTGGCTCAACAATAGTATCTCCAGGTTTGATGGTACCAGCCTTTTCAGCATCTTCAATCATAGCCAAGGCGATCCGGTCTTTTACAGAAGATCCTGGGTTAAAGGCCTCTAATTTCACATAGACTTCCGCTGCTCCCTCTGGAACGATATTATTGAGTTTAATAACAGGTGTTTTTCCAACTAATTGAGTAATGTTTTGATAAATAGCCATATGGCACCTCCAAATAATGTTATTATACATTATATAGTAGAAAGTCAAAAAAGGATAATATAAAAAAACTATCTCGCCGATAGCTTTTTTTAATAGACAGGTACCTCAACGATTCGAGAGTTAGCTTTTTCCGTGAATACTTTTCCGTGGTAAAAGTCAGTAAGACTTGCTAATGTTTGTTCAAGGAATTCTTTATCTACAAAAATCATGGTTGAAACTTCAGTAGTAAACTGGGTATCAAATTCTTCCAGACCTTGCTCAGCTCGCCAATTGGCAAACTCTTGGTATTGGGCGTAGGACATACTAATGGAAATACCTTCCTGCTCCTTGACTTCCACAACACCGATCTCCTTGACTGCATTAGCCACTGCTCCAGCGTAAGCACGAATAAGTCCGCCTGCCCCTAGTTTGATACCTCCAAAATAGCGGGTAACCACCGTTGCGACATTGGTCAGATCGTGATTTTCTAAAACCGTCAGCATTGGCACACCAGCAGTACCAGACGGCTCCCCATCATCTGAGGAACGCTTGATTTCCATATTTTCTCCAAGGACAAAAGCAGAGCAGTTATGAGTAGCCTTGTAATGTTCTTTCTTGATCTTGTTGATAAAGTCGCGAGCTTCCTCTTCGCTGGTCACTCGTTTCATAAAGCAGATAAATCGTGACTTTTTAATTTCTTCCTCAACAATACCATCTTCTCTAATTGTTTTAAATTCTTTCATAACCAAATTGTACTAATTTTTTTTAAAACTGACAAGAAATTCCGAATAAATAAGCGATGAAAGAATTAGAAAATTATTATGGAAGATTATTTACCAAATACCAATTGACAGCAAAAGAAAGAGAAATAGCAGAAAAAGTGCCAAGTATTACAAAAAAGAATAACTGCTTTCGCTGTGGAACAACTTTTGAAGAAGAAAACAAATTGCCAAACGATGCTTATTACTGTCGAGCCTGCTTGCTTCTAGGCAGAGTGCGGTCAGACGAAAAACTCTATCATTTTCCTCAGAAAGATTTTCCAATCACTAAGTGTTTAAAGTGGAAAGGTCAACTAACTGATTGGCAACAAAGAATTTCAGATGGACTAGTTGCAAACGTGGGAAATAATCGTGCGACATTGGTTCATGCAGTAACAGGAGCAGGTAAGACAGAAATGATTTACCATACCGTTGCCTCAGTGATTGATAAAGGCGGAGCGGTTTGCTTAGCCAGTCCTCGAATCGATGTTTGTATCGAACTCTATAAACGTCTGCAAAATGACTTTTCAATTCCAATTAGTTTACTACATGGAGAGTCTGAACCCTATTTCCGAACTCCATTAGTTGTAGCAACCACACATCAGTTATTAAAATTTTATCAGGCCTTTGATTTGGTTTTGATTGATGAAGTAGACGCCTTTCCCTATGCAGATAATCCCATGCTCTATCGAGCAGCAGACAATGCGGTCAAGGAAGCCGGTGTTCAAGTTTTTCTGACGGCGACTTCAACAGATGAATTGGATAAAAAAGTCAGAACGGGCAAATTAAACCGTCTTAGTTTGCCAAGGCGATTTCATGGCAATCCGCTTGTTGTCCCGCAAAAAGTCTGGTTTAGTAGATTCGATGATACCCTAAAGAAAAATAGACTAGTCCCAAAGTTGAAAAAAGCGATTGAAGAACAGAGAAAGTCGGGCTTTCCCTTACTCATTTTTGTCCCAGAAATCTCCAAAGGTCAAGAATTTACCAAGATAATGAAAAAAACATTCCCAGAAGAAACAATTGGCTTTGTATCCAGTCAAACAGAAAATCGCCTTGAAATCGTTGAGGGGTTTCGCAAGAGAGAAATCACAGTCTTAATCTCGACTACTATTCTTGAACGTGGGGTAACCTTCCCATGTGTAGATGTCTTTGTTGTTCAAGCCAATCATTACCTCTACACAGCGTCAAGTCTTGTTCAGATTGCAGGCCGGGTCGGCAGAAGTATGGAACGTCCGACTGGGTTACTCCAGTTTTATCATGAAGGAAGTACAGGAGCCATTGAAAAGGCAATCGCTGAAATTAAACAGATGAACAAGGAGGCTGGTTATGTCTAATTGTCTATTGTGCGGTCAAGCTATGAAAAATAAAATAAGATTTTCAGATCTCATCTTCTTTAGTAAAGAAAAATCGGGCACCTGTGAAGAATGTTTTTCGACTTTTGAGGAAATAGCAGAGCAACACTGTCCACATTGTTATAAAAATGGAGAATCGGAAAGTTGCAAGGATTGTCAGTACTGGCAGAATCAAGGGAAACCAGTTGTCCACACAGCTTTGTACCAATATAATCAAGCGATGGCACATTATTTTAGTCGCTACAAATTTCAAGGAGACTATGTTTTAAGAAATATTTTTGCAAAAAAGCTTAGAATAGCGTTAAGCCAATTTCCTGACTACACAATTGTTCCCATACCAATTAGTCAAAAACGACTATCAGAACGTGGGTTTAATCAAGTGGAAGGACTTTTGGATGCTACAAATATTCCCTATCAGTCCCTTCTTGGAAAGTATGAAAGCCAAAAACAATCGTCTAAAAATCGAGCAGAGAGACTAGAAGCAAAACAGATGTTCTATCTATTAGATGAAAAAGAAGTGCCAGAAAAAATATTATTATTCGACGATATATATACAACAGGAGCCACAATCCAACTTGCTGTAGAACTTTTCATGAAAATTGGTAGGAAAGAAATCAAAACATTTTCACTAACACGATAAGAAAACGGTTGCAATATTCCTATAATGTGGTATAATAATAGTGAAGAAAGGCGAAAGCCAAGAAAGAGGTACTAATATGATTAAATTCAGTATTCGTGGAGAAAACCTTGAAGTTACAGATGCACTTCGCACCTATGTAGAAGAGAAAGTGGCTAAGATTGAGAAATATTTCAATGAAGAACAAGAGTTGAATGCTAAAGTAAATCTAAAAGTTTACCGTGACAAGCGCGCAAAAGTAGAAGTAACAATTCCAGTTGGAGCAGTTACACTTCGCGCAGAAGATATTTCACAAGAAATGTATGGCTCTATCGATCTTGTAGTAGATAAGATTGAACGCCAAATTCGTCGTAACAAAACCAAGATTGAACGAAAACATCGTCAAAAAGTGGCAACTGGTCAAGTCTTTACAGATGAACTTGTTGAGCAAACAGGTGAAGAGGTAAAAGTGGTTCGTACTAAGCAAGTAGACTTGAAACCAATGGATATGGAAGAAGCAGTCCTCCAATTGGAGTTGCTCGGACATGATTTCTTTATCTATACAGATGCCAATGACGGTACAACAAATGTATTGTATAGACGTGAAGATGGAGATTTGGGTCTTCTAGAGGTACGTCAATAAAGATAATAAAACAGTTGCAGTTTTTGCAGCTGTTTTATCATTTTCAAAAAACCGGTTGACAATGTATATAAGTCGTGATAGAATAATTGAGTTGTCTCATGAAGGGCTAGTTAACAGAGGAACGAAAAAAAGTTTCGAAAAAGTGTTGACAAGTCCATCAGAAGATGATAGAATAATTGAGTTGTCTCTTGAGTGACTGGTCAACAGCGAAATGAAAAAAAGTTTCAAAAAAGTGTTGACAAAGTTTCCAAGAAATGATAAACTAAGATAGTTGTCGCGAGAGCGCGATAACGAACAAGACCTTTGAAAATTAAAGAAGACGAACCAAACGTGCAGGGTGATTTATCTAATGATAAATCGTCAATGACAAAACAAAACAATAAAACGGAAAGCTAGTGATAGCTTGAGTTTGAATCAAAACTTTTTATGAGAGTTTGATCCTGGCTCAGGACGAACGCTGGCGGCGTGCCTAATACATGCAAGTAGAACGCTGAAGTCTGGTGCTTGCACTAGACGGATGAGTTGCGAACGGGTGAGTAACGCGTAGGTAACCTGCCTCATAGCGGGGGATAACTATTGGAAACGATAGCTAATACCGCATAACAGTATTTACC
>NZ_JAOTGK010000008.1:0-70987 GCF_044427155.1 Streptococcus sp. 2022WUSS083
TCAGTAACTCGTCAACCACAAAGCCCTCACTAAGATTATACACCTAGTGAGGGCTTTATGTTCGTTTTCATTATTCTGTGGGTGAGGGCGGAGCCATCATGGATGTCTTTCCCACTCCCGATTATTTTAATGTTCTTTTTTCTTAGTCCATGCGCCGACAAAACCAATCAAAGTGAGACCGAGCAGACTAAGCATAGAAGTAGCTTCTCCTGTTGCAGGGAGTGTCTTGGTGCTCGCTTGTGAATGTGGACTAGCCAATTTATGTTGTGGAGCAGGAGCCGGTGGATTTACCGCTGGAAGAGTAATTCGTTGACCAGATTCGAGTACAATATCTTGACCTGTGTTACCTTGATCTGACTGCTGTTCATCTGGAGTCGCTACTTTAGGTTCAGTGTAGACAAATTTGAATTCGCCAAATCCTTCGTTTTTAGCTGAGGCTTGGAGGTAAACCAGCCCTTCTTGATTAGCTACCAATTCTTTCGCACGATCTGCTGTCAAGAAGCGGAGGTCGAGTCCCTTGATGCTATCTGTAAAGGTCCAGTTATTGTCTGCTGTAGGGTTGATAACTTTCTCAGCGATAATATAATTAATGATGGCTTGGCGGTTTTCCAGATTGAGCAAGTAATTGACAGAAGCTTCGCGGACCCCAGGGAAAGTACCGTTTGCACGGTAGTTGTTGGTCACCACGATGAATTCTTGATCAGCTGTCACATCTTGCCCATTGTATTGCAGATTCCGAACTCTGCTGGCAGTTTCGTTGACTACCTTACCGTTACGATCGTATTTATTTGGTTGCGTAATATCGTACTGATAAGTTACTCCGTCAATAACGTCAAAATTGTAAGTGCGGAAATCTGTGTTGACTAGGTTTTGTGGCTCTGTTGAGCTTGGGTCAACTTGGTTGAATTGCCCTGCGGACATTTCCAACCATTCTTTGAGTTGGGCACCGTTGACTTTTAAGATGGCTACAACGTTGTCGTAGAGGTAAAGGTCTGCTACGTTCTTGATGGCGATTGGACCAGCAGGAATGTCTGTATAGGCTGAAGCATCGCCTCGAGTACCAGCCTTAAATGGTGCAGCCGCAGATAGGATTGGTAGATTAGCTTCTGAAGTACCCGCCAACTGTTGTTTTGCATACCAAATCTGTGCATTGTTAACAATCTGTACAGAAGGATCATCTTGAACAAGGGCAAAGAAGCTGTTGATTGGAGCAGTTGTTTCACCGACTTGTTGGCGCACATAGTTGATGGTTTCGTTATGGGCTTCTTTAGCAAGGTCGATGATGCGACCATCTGCTACAGATGATTTTGTATCGATTTTACGAATAGCCGCTTTGCTAGAAGTAGTTGTCCATTTGCCATCTTTAAAGACCAGATTGAGGTCGATGACGCCGAGGTGATCACCGTATTTACCCGCCATGGTGACAGGAGTGCCGTTGATTTTACCATTTGTATCATCCACGCCAGAGTATTTAGCAAAGAAGCTTGGTTTTTCGGCAGTTCCTGGAAATTCTGCGTGGGAGTGACCTGTGATAACCGCATCAACTCCTTTTAGGCTGGCGATTTGGTAACCGACATTTTCCTCGCCGACTTCATATTGGTCATCGCCGATACCTGAGTGGGAAAGGACCAAAACGATGTCTGCGCCATTTTCTCGCATGGTTGGGATAATATCGCGAACGGCTTCAACTGCATCACGAACAATCACTTTTCCTTCTAGATAAGCTTTGTCCCAGTTGAGAATTTGAGGGGGAACAATCCCTGTAACACCGACATTTAGTGTAACCTTTTTACCCTCGGTGTCTGTGAATGTCTTTTTCACAATGGTATAAGGGGTGTAGAGAAAGTCTTTCGTAGTCGGATCGAGGACATTGGCATTGACTAGAGGCATGTTGGCTGTACGAATTACTTTTTCGAGGTAGGCAAGGCCGTAGTTAAATTCGTGGTTGCCAAGTGTGCCGACGTCAAATCCCAGAGTCTCTAAGGCGGCGTACATAGGATGTTGTTCACCTTCTTCAATAGGATCAACGATAGACTTGTAATTTCCAAGAGGAGTACCTTGAATGGTGTCTCCATTATCTACCAATACGACATTTGGATTTTCTTTTTTTGCTTCTTCGATAAGAACAGCTGTTTTTGCTAGACCCAGTGTCTCTACAGGTTTATCCTGGTAATAGTCATAGTTGACCAAGTTCGTATGGAGGTCAGTTGTTGCGAGAATGCGAACATCAACAGTTTGTCCTTCAACAGGCTGACTAGTTTCAGTTGCAGCAGGAGTGACCGTGCGTGCTTCTGAAGTAGTTGTGTCAGTTGTCTCGCTTGTAGGATCACTAGTTTCAGCTGTCTCGGAAGAGCTTGGATTTTCAGCTTCGGTAGTGGCTGGAACAGGAGATTCTGTATTATCAGCTTCCTCTGTGGTGTCAGTTTCAACTGGTACAGCCTGACTTGCTTCTGTTGAAGAAGCTGGAGTTGTGTTGAGAATCTCTTCGGCTTGAGCTAATTTTGGATTGCTTGCAGCTAAGAGAGCTAGTGTGAGCGCTACGGCACACTTACTGAAACGAAAATTCATAAGAATCCTCCATTTTCTTTTTGTAATAATCTTCTACAATCATTATACAGCTAAGAAATGCAAAAATCAAGACTAATTCTGAACGTTCGTTTGAAAAATGAGTGAAAACAACAAGAAAACGAAAGAAAACAAGAACGTTCGCTGAATCTAAACTTGGTTTGAATTGCTTGTAATTAGTAGTCTTATGTTAGATTCCTTTTTCTTTTTTCGTGAAAATGGTAGAATAGTAGGAAATATAAGAGGAAGAGTAGAGATATGAAAGAAATTAACTACACTGGGGAGGAAGTGGTTGCCTTGACAGCCACCTATTTACCGGAAGAAGATGTTATATTTGTCAAGAAAGCTTTGGATTTTGCGACAGAGGCACACAAGTCTCAATTTCGTAAATCGGGCGAGCCCTATATTGTACACCCGATCCAGGTAGCAGGTATTTTAGCAGGACTCAAGCTGGATGCTGTGACGGTTGCCTGTGGTTTCTTACATGATGTGGTTGAAGATACGGATGTAACCTTGGATGATATGGAGGCTGAATTTGGACCAGAGGTTCGCCATATTGTCGGCGGTGTGACCAAACTGGGTAAGGTTGAGTATAAGTCACATGAGGAGCAGTTGGCTGAAAACCACCGCAACATGCTGATAGCCATGTCCCAAGATATGCGGGTCATTCTGGTTAAACTGGCAGACCGCCTTCACAACATGCGGACTCTTAAGCACTTGCGCAAGGACAAGCAGGAACGTATTTCACGTGAAACAATGGAAATCTATGCACCGCTTGCCCACCGTCTAGGTATTTCTTCTATCAAGTGGGAATTGGAAGACATGTCTTTCCGCTATCTCAATGAGATTGAATTCTACAAGATTACTCGAATGATGAGCGAGAAGCGTCGTGAACGGGAAGAGTTGGTCAATGAAGTTGTTGATAAGCTAAGAGACTATACAGAAGAGCGTCATCTACATGGTCAGATTTACGGTAGACCCAAGCATATTTACTCTATCTATCGCAAAATGCACGATAAGAAAAAGCGGTTTGATCAACTCTATGACTTGATTGCCATTCGTTGTATCATGGATACTCCGAGCGATGTCTATGCTATGTTAGGGTATATTCATGAATTGTGGAAACCTATGCCAGGTCGCTTCAAGGACTACATTGCCAACCAAAAAGCTAACGGCTACCAGTCTATTCATACTACGGTTTACGGACCGAGAGGTCCAATCGAGTTCCAAATTCGGACCATGGAAATGCATCAGGTGGCGGAATACGGGGTGGCAGCTCACTGGGCTTACAAGCGTGGTGGCAAGGCAACTGCTAGTGAAAAAGAGTTGCGCTGGATTAACAACCTGATTGAACTCCAAGAAGGGGCTGGGGATGCGCAAACCTTTGTAAATTCTGTCAAGGACGATATTTTTACAGAACGTATTTACGTTTTCACGCCAGATGGTGCGGTGCGTGAATTGCCCAAGGACTCCGTACCGATTGACTTCGCCTATGAAATTCATACCAAGGTCGGCGAGCGGGCGACAGGTGCCAAGGTCAACGGCCGTATGGTGCCTCTGACGACCAAGCTTAAGACAGGCGATCAGGTGGAAATCATCACCTCAGCCAACTCTTTCGGTCCAAGTCGTGACTGGGTCAACTTGGTTAAAACTCACAAGGCTCGCAATAAAATCAAGCAGTTCTTCAAGAATCAGGACAAGGAATTGTCTGTTTCAAAAGGGCGTGAGATGCTTCAGAACCTACTCCAAGAAAATGGCTACGTTCCCAACCAATACCTGGACCGTCGTCACATGGATGAGGTCCTGCAAAAGACCAGCTATAAGACCGACGAATCCCTTTTTGCGGCAGTTGGTTTTGGAGAAGTTTCTGCCATATCAATCTTTAACCGTCTGACAGAAAAAGAGCGTCGCGAAGCTGAGCGGGCTAAGGCCAAAGCTGTCGCGGATGAATTGGTCAACGGTGGCGAAGTCAAACACGACAACAAAGATAGTCTGAAAATCCGTCACGAAGGTGGCGTGGTCATTGAGGGGGCATCAGGCTTGCTGATACGGATTGCCAAATGTTGTAATCCAGTACCTGGCGATGAAATTGTCGGCTATATCACCAAGGGGCGTGGGGTAGCTGTTCACCGTGTAGACTGTATGAACCTCAAGAGTCAGGAAAACTATGATGTTCGCTTGATTGATGTGGACTGGGAGGATGAGAATTCGACCAAGGAATACATGGCAAACATTGACATTTACGGTCTCAACCGCTCAGGACTGCTCAATGATGTTCTCAAGGTTTTGACCAATGCCAGCAAGAACATTTCCTCGGTCAATGCCCAGCCAACCAAGGATATGAAGTTTGCGACCATCCACGTTTCCTTTGGTATTTCCAACCTGGCAACCTTGACCAGTCTGGTGGACAAGATTAAGTCGGTGCCAGAAGTTTACTCAGTGAAAAGGACCAACGGATAAGATGAAAATTGTACTACAACGTGTATCACAGGCCAGTGTGACCATCGAAGGAAGTATCCATGGGCAAATTGAACAAGGGCTTTTGCTCCTAGTCGGTGTGGGACCAGATGACAGCCAGGAAGACCTGGACTATGCTGTTCGAAAAATTGTCAATATGCGGATTTTTTCAGATGAGGCAGGCAAGATGAACAAGTCTGTTCAAGATGTGGCGGGCAAGATTTTATCCATTTCCCAATTTACCCTTTTTGCGGATACAAAAAAAGGCAATCGCCCTGCCTTTACAGGAGCGGCAGCTCCTGCCCTAGCCAGCCAACTCTATGATGCTTTTAACCAGGCCTTGTCGGCCTTTGTGCCTGTTGAAGTGGGCGTTTTTGGGGCGGATATGGCGGTTAGCCTGGTCAATGATGGGCCGGTGACTATTGTTTTGGATACGAAAAATAAGTAAAACTTTTGGCAATGGTATGTACTCTATTTGTGTATTTTGATATACTAATATTGAAAAATAAGTATGGAGGCTGCTATGAAAAAATTGCTCACAAATCATTTCTTTTATTTGACGATTGCCTTTCTTTTGATTTTGGTGATTTACTTTAGTGGAATAGATAAACGTTGGATTATTTTGGCAAGTTTTCTTTATTTCATTCCATCGCAGATTTTATACCGTCGTCGCCTAAAAGAGCGACTCCAAGAAAACCAGCCCAAGTAGGCTGGTTTTTTCGACAATATTGGTTATTTGAAAACAATGTGCTATAATAATGTTGTTTCAAAGTGGTAGTTTATGCTTTGAAGTTAGGATGAGGTGAGCGAGAATATGAGAAAAATTTTTCAAGACCTTAATCAAGAGTATCTGGAAACCAGAAGTTCAGTTGGAGAAGATTGGCTGGAGTGGGTTATCCAGAGAAAGATGACCTGGGGCATGCGGTGGGGGTTGGTAGGGATTCTCATGTTTGTCTTGCAGCCTTTAACCTATAACCCTCACTTTCTATTGGGCTGTTTTTATATAGGGTTCCTACTATGGTTAGTGTATGTATGTGGGCAACTATTTTTTGCAGCCAGATCTATTTTCCGTAATTTGAAAAAGAGGTAACTATTTATTTTAGAAGAAAAAATCGCTCAGCTTGTTTAGGCTGGGCGATTGCTTTTTTCGATGAATAATTGTTGAGCGATGGCTGTTGGGACGGCGAGCTCTTTGTCCTTGTACTGGATGGTGATGGTTTGGGCAAAGTGGTCGAAGTCTGTGACGGTTAGTAAATCGCCGACAGCTAATTCATGTTGTTCCAAGTACTGAAGGAGTTGATAGAAGTCATGGATACGGACAAGCTGGTAGTTCCCTGTCTCAGTTAGCTGTGACAGCCGTGTCTGGTAGCGTTCGATGAGCGGTTGTCCTGCTTGAGGAATGCTTCCCCCGTGAGGACAAGTTTGAGGCTGTTCCAGTAGCAGGTCTAGGCGATTGATAAAGTGATCTGAAACGGTGTGTTCTAAAATCTCAGCCTCTTCATGTACTTCTTCTGGAGAGTAGCCAAGTTGCTCAACTAAGAATACTTCAATCAAGCGGTGTTTGCGATAGAGGTTGGCTACCATTTCAAGGGCGGTTTGGCTGAGGAGATAACCTGCCTTGGCATCCTTAGAAATGAGCTCTTCGGCTACCATTTTTTTGAGCATTTCGGAAACGGCTGGTGCGGAGAAGGCCATCTTCTCTGCGATGAGTTTATTGGTAATTTTTTGGTCTAATTGACCCAGTTCATAAATACATTTTAGGTAATCTTCTTTGTTTGGTGTCATGAGAACTCGCTTTCTACTGAAACTATTATATCAAAAAATTTAAAAATCAGTTGACAAAACGATTTTTTTAGCTTAATCTAATTATATAGTTAGGTATGCTTAATAAAAATAAAAGGAGAACCTATATGAAGAAAATATTGTTCAGTTTTGCTCTGCTATTGTCCCTAATAGGGCTAGGAGCTTGTCGTCCATCGCAAACCACAGAAGGCTCTAGCAAGCCAAGAGTGGCTGTGACTACTTCCTTCCTCAATGACATGGTCTATCAGTTGGCGGGTGATGAGGTGGAACGTGATTTGCTGATTCCAGCAGGAGAAGACCCTCATTTGTACGTAGCCAAATCTAGTGATTTATCAAAATTACAAAAGGCTGACCTCGTTCTCTACCACGGTTTGCACTTTGAAGGTAAAATGGTTGAAGCCTTGGAAAAGACTGGAGTAGCAGTATCTAAGAACTTTAAGGCAAAAGACTTGAATACGATGGATGAGGATGGAGAAGAGATTGTCGATCCGCACTTCTGGTTTTCAATTCCCTTGTACAAGTCAGCTGTAGCGGTAGCTTCAGAGGAACTACAAAAACTCTTACCTGCTAAAGCTGAGATGATTCAGAAAAATGCAGAAAAATACCAAGCGCAGCTAGATGATTTGCATGCCTGGGTAGAAAAAGAATTAAGTGTGATTCCAAAAGAAAGTCGCTATTTGGTAACACCACATGATGCCTTTAATTACTTTGCTGCTAGTTATGACTTCACTCTCTATGCTCCTCAAGGCGTGAGCACCGACTCAGAAGTAGCTAACAGTGACATGATTGAGACAGTTAACCTAATCATTGACCATAATATCAAGGCTATCTTTACAGAGTCTACAACTAATCCAGAACGCATGGAGAAATTGCAAGAGGCAGTAAAAGCCAAAGGCGGTCAGGTTGAAGTTGTTACTGGCGAAGGTAAGGAGTTATTCTCAGATTCTTTGGCACCAGAAGGTGAGGAAGGGGATACCTTTATCGACATGTACAAACATAATGTTAAACTGATGGTTAAATATCTGAAATAGTACAGGTCGAACGGACTTACTATTCAATGAAGACTAGAGATATTACCGAAGATAGAGTTGATAGGTACCAATATGAGGGATAATCAATTGTTTCGAGCACAAGCAGTATAGGACTCTTTCTATTGGAGGTGGCAACGCTTGGGGGAGGATAGGCGTTAGTAGCAAATCACACCAGTTATTGAGGTCCTTGACTAGAAATACTGTTTGTAGACCTCGGTGCTGTTGGTTCACAGCGAGACATTATATATCAGTAGTCTGTGCGTGAATAGGGATTTCAAATGAGTAGTAAAAAGGACTCGGTCTAGGTCGAGTTCTTTCCGTTTTTGGACCATTTTTAACAGATTGATAAACATACGATCGAAGGAAGCATTGGTGCTCTACGAAAATCAAATTTATGTACTGATGTGTTGAAATAAGCGATGTATAGGGTTTGCCAGCAATTTGTTGGTACGGTATCTTAATCTTATCGACTTTCTCAGCTTGGTAGGTTGGTCTGATTTTGATTTTCATTGAGTATGAATGAGGTATATCATTTTTAAAAATAGGAGGAAATATGTCAGCAATCATTGAATTAAAAGATGTCAATTTAGCATATTCAGCCAGCCAGACCATGGCTTTAGAAGATGTCAATTTGGTGATTCCCAGAGGGAGTCGGACGGCTATTGTTGGACCAAATGGTGCTGGGAAGTCCAGTCTATTCAAGGTCATTTTGGGGTTGGAAAAACCTGACACAGGACAGGTTCGCTTGCTTGGTCAGGAGGCAGGTCTAGAGAGGTTGATTGCTCAAAAAGTAGCCTATATTCCCCAGTCCAGTCAAGTAAACTGGCAATTTCCTGCAACAGTTTTTGAAATTGTTCTGATGGGACGCTTCGCTCATAGTAAGGGGATGTTTAGAAGACCGACTAAGGCTGATAGACAGATTGTTGAGCAGGCTCTAGAACGGTTAAAAATTGCAGATTTACGCCATCGTCAGATTGATCAGCTTTCAGGTGGGCAGCGTCAGCGGGTATTTTTAGCGAGAGCCCTGGCACAGGAAGCAGAATTGTATCTTATGGATGAGCCTCTAGCAGGGATTGATCAGGCAACAGAAATCATGATCATGGATATGCTCAAGGAGTTCCAATGTGAAGGGAAAACTTCCATTGTCATTCATCATGACCTAACGACGCTGGATGCCTACTTTGATCACCTTGTTTGGCTTCATAAGCATGTGATTGACTCTGGTCCGATGGATGAGACTTTGACAAGCGAGAATTATCAGGCGACCTACGGCATAGGAAATGGGCTGTTTCTAGGAAATGCCAAAGGAGGCAGTCATGTTTGAGGTTTTCAAAGAGTATTCTTTCTGGACAGTTGCTTTAGGGACCGTCAGCCTAGCTGTGGCAACCAGTACTATCGGAAGTATATCTGTTCTTACTAAACAGAGTTTGCTTGGGGATGCTCTTGGGCATGCTTCTTATCCTGGAGTGATTGTCTCTTTCATGATTTTTCAGTCGCGACAACCTCTCTACTTGCTGTTAGGAGCAGTGTTGTCAGGCTACCTTTCTTATGCACTTGTCCATTGGCTGCGTCGAAAAGGTGGTCACAGTCTAGTCAATGCCCTTTCATTGGTGTCTGCTTCTTTCTTTGGTTTGGGAATGGTCTTGAAAAATGCTATTCAGGGAAATGAAGCCTTTGCAGGGGCTTCCCAGGCTGGATTGCAAACCTATCTATTTGGACAGGCAGCCTTTATTCAGCTGGATGATGTGATACTCATCGGAATTATTTCTCTATTGGCTTTGGTATTGTTTGCTTTCTTTTATCAAGACTATAAGCTATATCTGTTTGATCAAACTTTTGCAAGGGTTATTGGTGTTCGTGTAAAGTACTTGCAGCAGTTGACGATGTTTTTGATGATTTGCCTAATTGCAGTAGGATTAAAGTTGGTCGGAGCTATTTTGATGAGTAGTTTTTTGATTGCACCAGCTGTCTTTGGCTTGATGCTGGGAAAATCGTATCACAAGAGTCTGTTACTGGCAGGAATCGTTGCAATTGGGTCGGCTTTCGTAGGGACCTGGATTAGCTCCAGTGTATCTGGTTTGTCGACCGGACCGACTATTATCGTCTGTCTGACAGGTCTGACCCTGTCTGCATTTGTGTATGTTACCTATGTCATAAAGGAGAATGGTCGTGTTTGAAGTATTACTCATTTTGATGGTTATTGCTAGTTCTTGTGGCTTGCTTGGCTCGATACTGGTTGTAAAAAATCAATCGATGCTGGCAGATGCACTATCGCATTCTGTCTTGCTTGGGATTGTTCTGGGATTTTTTATTAGTCATAGTTTGGATTCGCCGTTACTAATAGTTGGTGCTAGTCTGTTTGGGTTATTATCGGTTCTTGCCATTGACCGTCTGCATAGTCGAAAGATAGCGCATGATGCCGCAACAGGTCTAGTTTTTTCTTTCTTTTTTGCGGTGGCGGTTTTGCTTATTTCTCTTTTTGCTCGCAATGTTCACTTGGATGTGGATCTGGTTTTGCAGGGGGAAGTACTTTTTGCTCCGCTTCATCGTATGGATGTTCTAGCCTGGTCATTCCCTGTTAGTCTGGTCAAGTCGAGTTTGGCTTGGTTGGTTATCGTTCTATTTTTTGCTTGGGCTTACCATCGTTTACAAGTATACCTATTTGACAGCAACCATGCTCGTTTGTCTGGCTTACGAACAAGGATGTTAGAAATGGTTATTTTGATTCTAGTTTCCTTAACTACTGTTCTGGCCTTTGAAGCGATTGGCTCGATGACTGTTATTGTTTTCTTGGTGGCACCAAGTATGGCTGCCCTACGTTGGGTCAAATCCTTTTGGCAATTGCTTCTTTTAGGGCAAGGTATCGCTATTTTAACGGTTGTGCTAGGTTTTTTAGTGGCCAATCAACTGGATTTAACCATGTCAGGGACCTGTGCCGTTGTCAGCCTTCTTGTGGTTTGTTCGAGTATTATTCTAAAAAATACTTGGTCACGGTCATCTGATAAGTGAAATTGTCAGAATTTTTTGTTATTATAGTCATTAAGAAAGACAAAGGAGAAAATCAATGACACGTTTACAAGATGATTTTTACGAATACGTCAATGGTGAATGGGCAAAAACAGCCGTGATTCCAGACGATAAGCCAAGAACAGGTGGTTTCACGGACTTGGCGGATGAGATTGAAAAGCTCATGATTGACACGACAAACGCATGGTTGGCTGGTGAAAATGTCCCAGAGGATAGCGTTTTGCAAAACTTTGTGGCTTTTCACAAACAAGTAGCCGACTATGAAACCCGTGACCGTTTGGGGGCAGAACCTGCCCAGGCCTTGATTGCAGAGTACAAGGCTCTCAACTCTTTCGAAGAATTCACCAGCAAGTTGGCAGAATATGAGTTGGCAGGCAAGCCAAACCTCATGCCTTTCGGTGTGGCACCTGACTTTATGGACGCGACCACCAACGTCCTCTGGGCGGACTCTCTAGGCATTATCCTGCCAGATACAACCTACTATGAGGAAGGGCATGAAAAAGGAGCAGAGTTGCTCAAAACGTGGAGAGAGAGCCAAGAAGCCCTCCTGCCTAAGTTCGGCTTCAGTGATGAGGAAATCAAGGATCTCCTAGATAAACGTTTGGAACTAGATGCCACAATTGCCAAGTATGTTCTATCAAATGAAGAAGGTTCTGAGTACGCCAAACTTTACCACCCCTACGAGTGGGCAGATTTTACTGCCTTGGCACCAGAGTTGCCTTTGGATGATTTCTTCACAGCGATTTTAGGTCAAACGCCAGACAAGATTATCGTGCCTGAGGAACGTTTCTGGCAGGCTGCCAAGGACATTTACAGTGCGGATAATTGGGAGCTTTTGAAGGCGACCTTGATTTTGAAAGCGGCTGGCGCCTATACTGCCTTCCTGTCGGATGAAATTCGCATTCTAGCAGGAGCCTACAGCCGTGCTCTTTCTGGTACACCGCAGGCGCAAAACCAAGAAAAAGCAGCCTATAACTTGGCACAAGGCTACTTTAACCAAGCCCTCGGTCTTTGGTATGCAGGAGAAAAATTCTCACCAGAAGCCAAGGCCGATGTGGAAGCCAAAGTTGCCAAGATGATTGAGGTTTACAAATCTCGTTTGGAAACGGCAGATTGGTTGGCTCAGGAAACGCGTGACAAGGCCATTGTCAAACTCAATGTTATCAAGCCTTACATCGGCTACCCAGAAGCCTTGCCAGAGCGTTATTATAAAAAGATTGTTGACCCAAGCAAGTCCTTGGTGGAAAATGCTATCGAACTAAACAAGATTGACATTGCTCATGGTTGGAGCAAGTGGAACAAGCCTGTGGACATTAAAGAATGGGGCATGCCAGCTCACATGGTCAACGCCTACTATAACCCGCAGAAAAACTTGATTGTCTTCCCAGCGGCCATTTTGCAGGCGCCTTTCTACTCGCTGGAGCAGTCTTCATCAGCTAACTACGGCGGTATCGGTGCGGTTATTGCCCACGAGATTTCCCATGCCTTTGACTCAAACGGTGCTTCCTTTGATGAGCATGGTAGCCTTAATAACTGGTGGACAGAGGAAGACTATGCTGCTTTTGAAGCCCGTACCCAGCAGGTCATCGACCAGTTTGAGGGTCAGGATTCTTACGGTGCCAAAATCAATGGTAAGTTGACCGTGTCAGAAAACATTGCTGACCTTGGTGGGATTGCAGCAGCCTTAGAAGCAGCCAAGTCAGAGGAAGACTTCTCCGCAGAGGAATTCTTCACTAACTTTGCTCGCATCTGGCGAATGAAGGCTCGTCCTGAGTTTATGCAGATGTTGGCCAGTGTCGATGTCCATGCACCAGGTCATCTGCGTACTAACATTCAGTTGCCAAACTTCGATGAATTCCATGAAACCTTTGGCGTTCAAGAAGGCGACGGCATGTGGCGTGCAAAAGAAGACCGCGTGATTATTTGGTAAAAATGGGAAAACAGCTAGTGAAAACTGGCTGTTTTTGTCTTTCCCAATTCCCCAAAAACGTGATATAATAGTAAAGATAATTTATTGACATGGAGAAATGATATGAGCTTCTACAATCACAAGGAAATCGAGCCCAAATGGCAGGAATTTTGGGCAAAAAATCATACTTTTAAGACGGGAACAGATGCGGACAAGCCAAACTTTTATGCCCTAGATATGTTCCCTTATCCGTCTGGTGCGGGCTTGCACGTTGGTCACCCAGAGGGTTATACTGCGACAGATATTCTCAGCCGTTACAAGCGTGCCCAAGGCTACAACGTTCTTCACCCAATGGGTTGGGATGCCTTCGGTCTGCCAGCGGAGCAATACGCTATGGACACGGGAAATGACCCAGCTGACTTTACAGCGGAAAATATCGCCAACTTCAAACGTCAGATTAACGCCCTTGGCTTTTCTTATGACTGGGACCGTGAGGTCAATACGACTGACCCTAACTACTACAAGTGGACCCAGTGGATTTTCACTAAGTTGTATGAAAAAGGCCTGGCCTACGAGGCAGAAGTGCCTGTCAACTGGGTAGAAGAATTGGGAACAGCTATCGCCAACGAAGAGGTCCTTCCTGACGGAACATCTGAACGTGGTGGCTACCCAGTTGTCCGCAAACCAATGCGTCAATGGATGCTGAAAATTACAGCCTATGCAGAACGTCTGCTCAACGACCTAGAAGAAGTTGATTGGCCAGAGTCTATCAAGGACATGCAACGCAACTGGATCGGCAAGTCAACTGGTGCCAATGTGACCTTCAAAATCAAGGATACAGACAAGGACTTTACTGTTTTCACAACTCGTCCAGATACCCTCTTTGGTGCGACCTACGCTGTCCTTGCTCCTGAGCATGACTTGGTTGATAGCATTACATCGCCTGAGCAGGCAGAAGCTGTGGCAGAGTACAAACGCCAAGCTTCTCTTAAATCAGACCTTGCTCGTACAGACCTTGCCAAAGACAAGACAGGTGTTTGGACAGGTGCTTACGCGATTAACCCTGTTAACAACAAGGAAATTCCAATCTGGATTGCTGATTATGTCCTTGCAAGCTACGGAACAGGTGCCATCATGGCTGTTCCTGCCCACGATGAGCGTGACTGGGACTTTGCCAAACAGTTTGGTTTGGACATCATTCCAGTTTTGGAAGGTGGCAATGTAGAAGAAGCACCTTACACAGAAGATGGTCTTCACATTAATTCAGACTTCCTAGATGGTCTCAACAAGGCTGACGCCATTGCTAAAATGGTGGCTTGGTTGGAAGAAAATGGTCTCGGTCAGGAGAAAATTTCCTATCGTCTCCGTGACTGGCTCTTCAGCCGTCAACGTTATTGGGGTGAGCCGATTCCAATCATCCACTGGGAAGATGGCACTTCCACAGCAGTACCTGAAAATGAGTTACCTCTGGTATTGCCAAAAACCTCAGACATCAAGCCTTCAGGTACAGGGGAGTCACCACTTGCTAACTTGACAGACTGGTTGGAAGTGGTGCGTGAAGACGGCGTCAAAGGTCGCCGTGAGACCAACACCATGCCACAATGGGCGGGTTCGAGCTGGTACTACCTCCGCTATATCGATCCGCACAACGATGAGAAATTGGCAGACGAAGAGCTTCTCAAAGCTTGGTTGCCAGTGGACATCTACATCGGTGGTGCTGAGCACGCGGTCCTTCACTTACTTTATGCTCGCTTCTGGCACAAGTTCCTCTATGACCTTGGCGTTGTACCGACCAAAGAGCCATTCCAAAAACTCTTTAACCAAGGGATGATTTTGGGAACTAGCTACCGCGACAGCCGTGGTGCCCTTGTAGCGACAGATAAGGTTGAAAAACGCGACGGTTCTTTCTTCAACATCGAAACTGGTGAGGAGTTGGAGCAGGCACCTGCTAAGATGTCTAAGTCTCTTAAAAACGTGGTTAACCCAGATGATGTGGTCGAGCAATTCGGTGCGGACACTCTCCGTGTCTACGAGATGTTCATGGGCCCACTTGACGCTTCGATTGCCTGGTCAGAAGAAGGTCTCGAGGGCAGCCGTAAGTTCCTTGACCGTGTTTATCGCCTCTTGACGACCAAGGAGCTTGTGGCGGAAAATAGCGGAGCGCTTGATAAAGTTTACAATGAAACTGTGAAGACGGTGACAGAGCATATTGAAGACTTGAAATTCAACACGGCTATCGCCCAGCTCATGATTTTTGTCAACGCAGCCAACAAGGAAGACAAGCTCTATGTTGAATACGCTAAAGGCTTTGTCCAACTGATTGCCCCATTTGCACCACACTTGGCAGAAGAACTCTGGCAGGGTCTGACAAACACTGGCCAGTCAATCAGCTACGTCGCATGGCCAACATATGACGAAAGTAAGCTGGTAGAAAGCGAAGTGGAAATCGTTGTCCAAATCAAGGGTAAAGTAAAAGCTCGCTTGACCGTAGCCAAAGACTTAGCACCAGCTGAACTTGAAAAAGTTGCCCTTGCAGACGAAAAAGTCCAAGCTGAAATCGCTGGTCAAACAGTGGTGAAGGTGATTAGTGTACCAAATAAATTGGTTAATATTGTAGTGAAGTAACCAATTTATTTGCTCATTTCCTACCTTCAACAATCTATTCTCAGACTGTTGAAGCCAACCAAACTTGTCAATATCGTTACCAAGTAACGATTGCCTCGTTTGTTTATCTCCAACCTCCAACAGTCTATCCGCAGACTGTTGGAGCCAACTAAACTAGTTAATATTGTTGTGAAATAAATGTAAATAATAAGAAAACGACTTCCGTATTGGAGGTCGTTTTTTTGACAAAAAGTCCGAACACTGTGATTGTTAAGAGATTGCAAGTTATCTGTAATATTTGTTACATTTCTTTAAGCTCTCTGCAAGGATTATCCCTTAGGATAGATAGGGCAGAAAAACACGAAGGAATCAAATATTATGAGTTATCAAATGATAAAAAAACAATTCAAATTGGGACTGTTTACAGCCCTCATAGGAAATCTTTTATGGTCGGGAATGGTGAATGTCAGTGCAGATGACACAGTTATAAGCGATAGTCCGACAGTATCAGCGTTAACAAAAAAGGTTGAAGCTGCAAAAATAGCAGCCAAAGCTGCTGCAGAAAAAATTGTGGCTGAGAAAGCTGCTGCCGCTGCAAAGGCTGCTTTGGCTACCAATATGGTGTCAGAGGTTGCTGTGGAATATACGGCTAATACCTATCCAGCTGGTCAGTGTACTTGGGGTGCCAAAGAAATGGCTCCTTGGGTTGGAAACTATTGGGGTAATGGTGGAGATTGGGCAGCTAGTGCGGCAGCGCTTGGATATGAAGTGGGAACTACTCCAAAAGTTGGCGCTATTGCTGTATGGACAGATGGAGGCTACGGTCATGTTGCCTATGTAACAGATGTGGCAGCTAACGGTCACATTCAAGTTAAGGAATCAAACTATGGTGGAGTATACTACCCAAGTAATGTCCGAGGTTTCTTTGATCCAACAACAACTAGCGAAGGAACAGTCAGCTATATTTACCCACCAGCTGGAGTATAATTAATATGAGATATAAAGACCGAGTAGGTCTTTTTTTATGCTCCGATACTTGATTAAAATTTTTAATGTCTCTGATAGAAAAAATATATTGGCTGGAAATTGTTATTCATGATACTATTGTAAAATCTGAAAAAGAAAGTGTGTTTTAATTATGAAGAAAATAGCTATGTTTACAAGTTTATTGTTTGCGGGTATCGTGTTAGCAGCCTGCAATTCATCTGCAGGTACATCGAATAGTACAGACCAAACCCTCTTGTCACAAATTAAGGAAGAAGGCGTCATTCAAATCGGTACTGAAGGTGCCTATGCTCCGTACTCTTATCACGATGAGAGCGGAAAATTGGTCGGTTATGATGTAGAAGTAGCCGAAGCTGTTGCTGAGAAATTGGGTGTCAAGGTGGAATTTGTTGAAACAGAATGGGATTCCATGATTGCAGGTTTGGATGCGGCCCGTTTTGATACTATCGCTAACCAAGTCGGTATTACAGATGAGCGTAAGGCAAAATACGATTTTTCAACACCATATACATACATCTATGGAGCCTTGGTGACGCAAAAAGATAATACTGACATTACAAGCTTTACAGATTTATCTGGTAAAAAATCAGCCAACAGCTTGACAAGTAACTGGGCAGATTTGGCGCGTGAAAATGGTGCAGAAGTTGTCGGTGTGGATGGATTCTCTCAGGCAGTTGAATTGTTAAATACAGGGCGTGTGGATGCTACCATCAATGACAACTTGGTGTACTTGGATTATGTGAAACAACATGCTGATGCACCGATTAAGGTTGTGACCTTGACGGATGACGTATCGACAACAGCCTTCCCAGTTGCAAAAGGAAATGAAGATCTTGTGAAAGAGATTGATGCAGCCTTGGCAGAATTGGCTAGTGAAGGAAAATTAGCTGAAATTTCAAACAAATACTTTGGTGAAGACGTATCAAAAGCTAAGTAATCAGGAGAAACAATGACAGAGAGAGTATGGCAACTATTGCTTGATTCATTTTCACAAATACTTGTTCCAGGATTGTTGGTGACTATCCCACTGACAATCCTGTCTTTTACCTTTGGCTTGTTAATTGCTATTGGGACGGCCTTGGTGCAAATTGCTCAGATTCCCATTCTCAAACAAGTGGCTCGTTTCTATATTTGGGTTGTTCGAGGAACACCACTCTTGGTTCAACTCTATGTGATATTCTTTGGGCTACCAAGTCTAGGAATTGTCTTGGATGCCTTTCCGTCGGCGGTTTTGGTTTTTTCTGTCAATACAGGTGCCTACGCTGCGGAAACCATACGGGCTTCTATCGAGTCCGTGCCTAAGGGGCAGTTGGAGGCTGGCTATTCTGTCGGGATGAGTTTTGCCCAGACCATGCGTCGGATTATTCTCCCGCAGGCCTTTCGAGTGGCCTTCCCGCCCTTGTCCAATACCTTGATTGGATTGGTCAAGGATACATCGCTGGCTGCCAATATTACCGTCTTGGAGATGTTTATGGCAACTCAGCAGATTGCAGCAAGGACCTACGAACCTTTTGCCCTCTATTGTGAGGTGGCCCTTGTTTATCTATTCTTTTCAACTATTTTGACCAAGCTTCAAGCCTATGGTGAGAAGAAGTTGGCAGTCTATTAGGAGGTTCAGATGATTCAAGCAAATGGAGTAAAGCTGACCTTCGGTGGTCAGCAGGTGTTAAAAGGAATTGATGTAGAGGTCAATCCAGGTGAGGTGGTCGTCATTTTAGGTCCGTCTGGATCAGGAAAAACGACTCTTCTTCGTTCTTTAAACTTTTTGGAAAAAGCTGACGCGGGTCACTTAGTCTTCGGTGAGGACAGCTATGACTTGGCTCAGATGACCAAGAAGGAAATTGCAGGCATTCGCAAGCGCACAGCCTTCGTTTTTCAAAACTATAATCTCTTTGCCAACAAGACTGCCTTACAAAATGTGACGGAAGGTCTGATTGTGGCTCGGAAAGTACCCAAACAAGAGGCTGAAAGAATCGGTAAAGCAGCCCTGGACAAGGTGGGACTATCTGATAAATATGGTTTCTATCCAAGTCAGCTGTCCGGTGGTCAGCAGCAACGGGTCGGCATTGCCAGAGCCATTGCGACCAATCCAGAGGTCATCTATTTTGATGAACCAACCTCGGCCTTGGATCCTGAGTTAATTGGTGAAGTCCTGGCTGTCATGATGCAGTTGGCAAAAGAAGGTATGACCATGGTGGTTGTGACGCACGAGATGGGCTTTGCGCGTGCGGTAGCTGATCGAGTCATATTTATGGATGGTGGTCGGATTATCGAAGAAGGTCGACCAGAAGACATTTTTGACCAGCCAAAAGAAGAACGTACTAAGCAATTCTTAGCTCGCATTCAAAAGGTAGATGTTGAGTAAGCTAAGCAAATTAATTTATCTCATTCATTTCCATAATCGTACAGAAAATGGACAGAATTTGACAATGATACTTCAATTGTTAGACATTGATTGGTCTAGCGGTTGGAGTATTTTTTGTTTAGAGGGAATGGGTATTCTTATATAGTACTTTTAGCACGATGCGATGAGCCGCAGGCATAGATGAAGTTAGGCAAGGGAGCTAAGGAAGTAATAGAAGGAAAACTAAATGATGATAAATGTATTCGAAAGGTCTTTACTTTTTAGTAATAAATAGTATATAATAACCTAAAGAAAACGTTTGCATAATTTTGACTGTTTGCTTGCTAAAAGATAAGCAACAGAAATAGAATTAGGGAGGAGTTCTATGACGACATTAGCCGATGTGGCTAGGTTAGCCAATGTATCAAAGATGACTGTTTCGCGTGTCATCAACCATCCAGAACAAGTTACACAAGAGCTGCGGACGCTCGTAACAGCTGCGATGGAAGAATTAAACTATAAGCCAAATGTGGCGGCCAAGGCCTTGGCCCAGCAACGGACACTGATTGTTCAGGCTGTCATTCTCGAAAAGATGGATGTGGTAGAGCCGTACTATATCGACCTTCTTGCGGGAATCGCTGATGAGCTCAATCATCGAAATTATACCTTGCAGTTGGTGACCAATCCAAGTCAGATTACTGATCAATGTGATGGTTACATTGTGACTGGTGCTCGAAAGGATGACTACCCCTGGCTGAAAGGGTTGCGGAAGCCGTTGATTTTATTTGGGGAGAATCAAGAAGGCCTTCCTTTTGTAGATTCAGACAATCGTTTGGCGACTAGGTCCGCAACCCAGTTTGCTTTATCAAAAGGTTATGAGAGGATTGTTTTTGTAGGGATTGACTTGCCAGAAGCTTTTGAAAAAGGGAGAGAAGAAGGCTACAAAGATGCGATGCAGGGCCGAGAAACTCATCTCTATCGATTGGAAAATCGTTCTCGTGTTGCGGAAGAATTTGTGAAAAATCTTGATTATTTACCAGAAAACACCTGCTTTATCTGCGCATCGGATCGTCTCGCTCTTGGGGTTACAAGAGGTTTACAAGCTCTAGGAAAGTCTATTCCGAATGACGTTGGGGTGATTGGTTTTGACGGCTTCTTTTTAGATCGGATGTCCAGACCAGCCTTGACGACGATGAAGCAGCCGATTCGTCAAATGGGGGCTCTTAGCGTCAAACATTTAATGACGATATTGGATGGCAAGCCTCTGGCTAGACAGGGGCATTACTGCCAGGCGACGTTAATTGAAAGAGAGACTACACCTCAGTAGTCTCTTTTTTGGTCAGTGGGCGGTCTAGGAGCAAAAGAAGGGGGAGCTATTTATTCTATTTTTGTTAGATAGTAGCCCAAAACTTGTTACCGCTAACATTTAAGAAAACGTTTGCAAAGACTCCTTGGAATTGTATATACTGGTAGTGTACAATTCAAACTTATTTATATGGAGGAGTCTATGAAAAAGAAATCCGTTCAGAATATGAAACGAACAGGGATGCTAGAGAAGAAACAGATTTTTGGCATTCGTAAACTAAATGTAGGTGTAGCCTCTGTTGGGATTGCGGCTGCTCTGTTTTTAAGTGGAGCAGGTCAACTAGTGCAGGCAGAGGAAGTTGTCCTCCCTGCGTCAACTAGTTCAACGACTCTTTCGGAACAGGATGGCGGCGCGGTAGAAGCGACCACAACTGCGATAGAAGCTACAGATTCTATGGTAGCTGAAGCGACAGCGGTAACAGAAACAGCCGATGCAACTGCTTCAGAGGAAGCTCCTATCGAAGAAGGCAGCATTCGTCTGCACTTTGAAAATGTAGATGAAACAGCACCAGAAAGTCAAGGGCTTTGGACTTGGGGAGGAGTGGCAGAGCCGTCCGATGGTAATCAATGGCCAACGGATACAGCGAATTTTTCAAGCAGTCAGGTAGATGACTACGGCCATTATGTTGATATTAAAAAATCTGAGACACCAGGAACGATTGGCTATCTGGTCCTCAAGAATGGGGAAAAAATAACAGAATCGGACCAAAAAGTGGAGCTACTGGTCCCTGAGCAGAATGAAGCCTGGATCGCTAGTGACTATAGCGTGTCTAGCTATGAGCCGCTCAAAGATGAAAATGTTCTCCGCATCAACTACACCCGTGAAGACAACAATTATGAAGGTTGGGGCGTTTGGACTTGGGGCGATACGACTGAAGCGAGTGATGGCTGGCCAACAGGTGCCGTTGATTTTAAACTTGGCAAATACGGAGCTTATGTTGACATTCCTCTATCGAACGGTTTAGATTCTAAGCTTGGATTTCTACTAATCAATCAGAATAATCCAGATCTTGCGGGCAATAAATCGATTGATTTAGCCTTTGCAGATCGTAAACGGCATAGCCAAATTTTCCTTCGAAATGGTGACGACAAAGTCTATACAAATCCATATTTTATCGAAGAGAAAGTAGAACTCGATACCAGCAAGGCGACTCCGGGTACAAAAAATGTGACTGTTGAGGCTAGTAGCAAAGCACCATTCAACTACAATGAAAGTGGCTTGGTATCTGTAACTGTCACTAACCCTGAAAATGCTGAGATTGTCAAAATGGAAGTCGATACAAGTGCCATCGGCGGAGGTCTTGTGCCAATTTCTACTGAGCTCAATCGTGTGACCATTAAAGCGACGTCTAGCACAGCGCCAGGTACCTATAGTCTTCCTGTAAAGGTCTATGACAAGGACAACGGTTACTACGAAACCAGCCTAGATGTGACCATTACAGAGCGTATCAAGGCAGATGGTGAAAAAGACTGGGACGAGCAAGTTATCTACTTCATGATGACAGACCGTTTCTATAATGGAGACACTAGCAATGACAAGCTAGTGGAAGGAACAGCCTCCAACCCACGCGGTCTTTACCAGGGCGGTGACTTCAAAGGAGTGACAGCCAAGCTGGACTACTTGAAAGAATTGGGTGTGGACTCTATCTGGTTGACTCCGATTGTGGAAAATATTCCACAGAATGTTGGTAGCGCAACAGATGGAGAGTACTATGCTTACCATGGTTATTGGGCATCCAATTTTGAGAAACTAAATCCGCATTTGGGAAGTTTAGCCGATTTCCACGAATTGATTGATGCCGCGGCAGAAAAAGGAATAAACATTGTTGTTGACGTGGTGCTTAACCATGCTGGCTATGGTACAGAAGAAACCTTTGCAGGTATGGTACGGACTAAGGAAGAAGACAAGCAGGGAGATGACCAATTAGGCTCATTATCTGGATTACCAGACTTCAAGACAGAAGAAGCAGCTGTTCGCAATCAGTTGGTTGCTTGGCAGGCATCTTGGTTGGAACGCTCAACAACTGCCAAGGGCAACTCTATCTATGGCTTCCGTGTTGATACCGTCAAACACGTTGATGATACCACATGGCAACATTTCAAAAATGAATTGGTAGATAGAGATCCTGACTTCCACTTAATTGGAGAAACATGGGGGGCTAACTATAAAGATACCAAGGGTGACTTGGGTATCGGTACTATGGACAGCTTGTTGGACTTTGGCTTCAAGGATATTGCCAAATATCTGGTCAATGGTCAACTAAAAGCAGCTGGGAAAGAGCTGGAAGAACGTAGCAAGGTTCTGACCAGTGCAGCTTCTCTGGGTCAATTCTTGGGCAGTCATGACGAAGATGGTTTCCTCTACAGTCTCGGTGGCGCAGAAAAAGAAGGAAATCTGGACAAACTGAAATTGGCTGCTAGTCTTTTGATTACTGCTAAAGGTCAGCCAGTCATTTACTACGGTGAAGAAGTGGGGCAATCTGGACAAAACAACTGGCCAGTTTATGACAACCGGTACGATTTCGATTGGAGCAAGGTAGAGACTAGCGACATCACAGACCACTATCAGAAATTGTTGGCCTTCCGTAATGCCAATTCAACATTGCTCTCACGTGGTGATACAAGCACACTTGCTGGAAATGATAGCCAAGGTTGGCTTATCAGCAAACGCAGTTACCAAGATCAAGCTGCCTATCTTGTCTTCTCAACCAATACCGAGAACAAGGAAATGGCGCTTGAAGTATCTGGTAAAGATGTAGTTGTCACAGATGCCTACACAGGAAAATCTTATCAAGCTATCGAGAAAGACGGTAAATGGGTTGTTCAAGTCGAACTGCCAACAATCGGTCAAGGTGGCACCATGCTCCTTCAGACAGAAGCAGGTGACATCGTCAATGCAAGTGTGCAAGGAGCGACTGAAGAACCAATTGAAGCAGGTTACTTCCGTGTTCACTTTAAAACTCTACCATCTGATAATTTATCTAGCCTAGGTTTATGGACATGGGATGATGTCGAAAAACCATCGTCAGATCTTGGTGCTTGGCCAACAGGTGCAACCAATTTCAGTACTGCTAAGCAGGATGATTATGGCTATTATCTTGATATCAAGATGAAAGATGAAACAGCCAGCAGGATTAGTCTGTTGATTAATAACACTTCTGGTGATAACATCACAGGTGACAAGACCATTGAACGGATTAGCACCAAGATGAATGAAGCTTGGTTTGATGAAAACTACCAACTCAGCCTCTATCAACCGCTTAAAGAAGGCTACATCCGTATCAATTACTTCCGTACCGATGGCAATTATGACCAAAAAGGTCTCTGGATCTGGGGTGATGTGACTGGCCTTACCTTGGGTGACTGGCCAAATGGTATTGATTTTGAAAACCAAGGCAAGTACGGTGCCTATATTGATGTCAAATTAACAGAATTACCAAGTTCCATTGGCTTCTTGCTATTGGATGAAAGCAAGTCAGGAGATGATGTGAAGATTCAACAGAAAGATTATAGCTTTAAAGATTTGAAAAATCAGACACAAATCTTCCTCAAAGATGATGATGCGACTATTTACACCAACCCTTATTTTGTCAATAATGTCCGTGTGACAGGCGTTTCTCATGTTAGCCTAACAGCTTTAGAAACAGCCTTTACAACATTGGAAGGTGCGGATAAGGATAGCATCTTGGAGAAATTGTCTGTAACAGATAAGAATGGTCAGACAGTTGCTGTGACGGACCTTGTCTTGGACCTTACCAGCAACAAGGTGCGAGTCCTCGGGGATTTTAACCAAGAAAATGCGGGCTATACCCTCAAATATGGCAATGATAGCTTCACAACAACTATGAGCTGGCAGTTGAAGGATGAGCTCTATGCTTATGATGGAGAGCTTGGTGCGCGTGTGCGTCAGGCTGGTAGTGTCGTTGATATGACCCTATGGTCTCCAAGTGCAGACAGTGTGGCAGTCGTTCTTTACGATAAGGATGATCAATCTAAGGTGGTCGGTAAATTGGCCATGACCAAGGGGGATAAGGGACAATGGGACCTCGAATTGAACAGTCACTCAGGTCTTGGTATTTCGGACTATCGTGGTTATTACTACCATTATGAAATCACTCGCGGGAATCAATCTGTTCTTGTTTTAGATCCATATGCTAAGTCTTTAGCGGAGTGGAATAGTGATTTGGCAGATACAGATCCATCTTATCGTATTGCCAAAGCGGCGATTGTGGATCCATCAGAAGTTGGTCCAAGCGATTTGGACTATGCCACAATTCCTAACTTCAATCAGCGTGAAGATGCGATTATCTATGAAGCACATGTTCGTGACTTCACATCAGATCCTGCAATTTCGGATGAATTGACTGCTCAGTTTGGTACCTTTGCAGCCTTTGCAGAGCGTCTCAGCTACCTCAAGGAATTGGGTGTGACTCATATTCAATTATTGCCTGTTATGAGTTACTATTTTGTCAATGAATTGAAAAATGCAGAGCGGATGAGCGAGTACGCATCAAGCAACAGTAACTATAACTGGGGTTATGATCCACAGAGCTACTTTGCCTTTACAGGTATGTATTCTACAGATCCGACAGATCCAATGAAACGCATCGAAGAGTTCAAAAACCTGGTCAATGAAATCCACAAACAAGGCATGGGTGTGATTTTGGATGTGGTCTATAACCACACTTCTAAGACCTTCTTATTTGAAGACTTAGAGCCAAACTATTATCACTTCATGGAGGCAGATGGTACAGCTAAATCAAGCTTTGGTGGTGGTCGTCTGGGAACCACTCACTACATGAGTCGCCGTGTCTTAGTTGATTCCATCAAGTATCTTGTGGATGAGTTTAAGGTAGATGGTTTCCGCTTCGATATGATGGGGGACCATGATGCCGAAGCAATTGAGCTGGCCTTTACTGAGGCTCAAAAACTCAATCCAAACATCATTATGCTTGGTGAAGGATGGAGAACCTTTACAGGTGATGCCAATCAGCCTGTTCAGCCAGCGGACCAAGACTGGATGAGTTCAACAGATACGGTTGCGGTATTCTCAGATGAAATTCGCAATACACTTAAATCTGGTTATCCAAACGAAGGTCAGCCAGCCTTTATCACAGGTGGTGCTAAGAGTGTAGAATCTGTCTTCAATAACATCAAGGCACAACCAGGTAATTTCTTGGCAGATGATCCAGGTGATGTGATCCAGTATATTGCTGCTCATGATAACTTGACCCTCTTTGATATCATTGCTCAGTCCATCAAGAAGGATCCATCAATTGCTGAAAATTACACTGAAATTCACCAACGTCAACGCTTGGGTAATTTGCTAGTCTTGACTGCTCAAGGGACACCGTTTATCCATTCTGGTCAGGAGTATGGACGGACCAAACAGTTCCGCCATCCTGATTACAAGGAGCCAGTTTCAGAGGACAAGGTACCAAACAAGGCGCATTTGTTGACCAATGCAGATGGTACGCCATTTGACTATCCATACTACATTCATGATTCTTACGATTCATCGGATGCGGTCAACAAGTTTGACTGGACCAAAGCGACAGATGAGACTCTCTATCCAGAGAATACCCGTACTCAGGCCTTTACAAAAGGATTGATTGCCTTGCGCAAATCTACAGATGCTTTCCGTTTGGGAACGAAAGAAGAAGTTGAACAGAAGGTTAGCTTGATTTCAATTCCAGGTCAAAATGGCATTGCTAAAAATGATGTGGTCATTGCCTATCAAACCATTGCAAACAATGGGGACCGCTATGCTGTTTTTGTCAATGCCGACAGTAAGGAGCGCAGCTTTGTTCTTTCTGATAGTTACAAAGAATTGCTTAAGGGTCAAGTGCTGGTCGATGGTAAGCGGGCTGGAATAGCAGCGCTGACTGATTTGGTAGGTGTGACATTGACAGATGATGCAGTTGTCCTTGCGCCATTGACTGCAACGGTGATTCGCTTGCCTTACATCACTACGGCAGTTCCAGATACAGCGCCTACTGCTGAAGAAAAACCAAGTCTAGACTTTACTACCAAGGAACGTACAGAGGAAAAAATTCTTCCTATCGTAGAGGAAATTCGCTATGATGCAAGTCTCTCTACCGATCAATCTTATGTCCTTCAAGAAGGCAAAACTGGTAAGAAAGTTCGGGTTTATCAGGATGTCTTGATTGATGGTAAGGTAGTTGCTACTAATTTGTTATCAGAAACAGTTGTCGATAGCGAAACACGTATTGTTGTTAAGGGTGGTATGGAGGCTAAGGATGTGGTAGAAAAACCAAACCTTTCTACTCCAACAGCTCAAGCGTCTGAACAAACCACACGTGCATCAAACAAAGAAAGCCTACCAGCTACTGGTGACCGACAAAGTGATTTGGCACTTCTAGGTCTCGGACTTGCTGGACTTGGTTTGACAGTTGCTGCGCAAGGAAGAAAGAAAAAATCGGAAGAATAATATTTGGCTCTCCAGTGGAGCACTACTCAAAACCTTGTGAATCTTTTATAAATACAAGGATTGAGAGTATCACTTCCCTCTAGAAGAGGTTGGTTTTAAACCAACCTCTTCTTTTATGTTTTTTTGAAGTTCTTCTAATTTTTTAGGTAAAATAATGTCTATTTATTGATTATTGGAATAAATGGGCTGGTGAACGATAGGAAGGAATTCTGATTAAATCAGCCATTAAAGTTCGGAAATAGTCCAATAGTGAACACAAGCCTGTGCTTTATTTGGTCTTTTTGTTTCCGCTTACATAACTTATAATAAAACCATAAAAATCATTTCAAAAAAGGAGAATGAAAAATGGATTTCCTTCAAACCCCATTAAACTGGTTCTCACAGAATATCCTGCAGAATCCAGCCTTCTTCGTAGGTCTTTTGGTATTGGTGGGCTATGCCCTTCTAAAGAAAAAGCCTCATGATGTTTTTGCAGGGTTTATCAAAGCGACAGTCGGCTATATGATTTTGAACGTAGCAGCTGGTGGTTTGGTAACAACCTTCCGTCCGATTTTGGCGGCCTTGAACTATAAGTTCCAAATTGATGCGGCAGTTATTGACCCTTACTTTGGTCTTGCAGCAGCAAATGGGAAAATTGCTGAGGAGTTCCCTGATTTCGTATCGGCAGCCACTACAGCTCTCTTGATTGGTTTCGGTGTCAACATCCTCTTGGTGGCACTACGTAAGGTTACAAAAGTACGTACTCTGTTCATCACTGGACACATCATGGTACAACAAGCGGCAACAGTCTCATTGATGGTACTCTTCCTCATCCCGGCTCTTCGTAACCAATTCGGTACAGCAGCGATCGGTATCATCTGTGGTATCTACTGGGCTGTCAGCTCAAATATGACAGTTGAAGCAACGCAACGATTGACAGGTGGCGGTGGATTTGCCATCGGTCACCAACAACAATTCGCTATCTGGTTTGTCGATAAGATTGCACCAAAACTTGGTAAAAAAGAAGAAAACTTGGATAATTTGAAGCTACCTAGCTTCCTCAACATCTTCCACGATACAGTTGTTGCTTCAGCGACATTGATGCTTGTGTTCTTCGGTGTGATTTTGTTCATCTTGGGTCCAGAAATCATGGCAAATCCAGAAGTTATCACTTCAGGTGCTCCATACAACCCAGCTAAACAAGCTTTCTTTATGTATGTGATTCAAACAGCCTTCACCTTCTCAGTATATCTTTTCATTTTGATGCAAGGTGTCCGCATGTTCGTAGCAGAATTGACAAATGCCTTCCAAGGTATCTCAAGCAAATTGCTTCCTGGTTCATTCCCAGCGGTGGACGTTGCAGCTTCTTACGGCTTTGGTTCATCTAACGCAGTTCTTTCAGGTTTTGCCTTCGGTTTAATCGGTCAGTTGATTACAATCGTTCTCTTGATTGTTTTCAAGAGTCCAATCCTCATCATCACTGGTTTCGTACCTGTATTCTTCGATAACGCAGCTATCGCAGTGTACGCTGACAAACGTGGTGGTTGGAAAGCGGCAGCCATCCTTTCCTTCATCTCAGGTGTCCTTCAGGTTGCCCTTGGTGCAGTCTGCGTTGGTTTGCTTGAATTGAGCGGTGGTTACCACGGAAACATTGACTTTGAAGTGCCATGGTTACCATTTGGATTTGCATTTAAGTACCTCGGTATTGCTGGTTATGTTCTTGTCTGCCTCTTCTTATTGGCTATTCCGCAACTTCAATTTGCGAAAGCAAAAGATAAGGAAGCGTACTATCGTGGCGAGGCACAAGCAGAATAGTATCCTTGGTCTGTAAAATCAGAACATAATGTATTAAAAATAAAATAGGAGTGAAATTATGGTTAAAGTTTTAACAGCCTGCGGAAACGGCATGGGCTCATCTATGGTCATCAAGATGAAGGTAGAAAACGCCCTTCGTCAACTCGGCGTAACAGATTTTCAATCAGCTTCTTGCTCAGTCGGTGAAGCAAAAGGTTTAGCGGCAGGATATGATATTGTCGTAGCCTCTAACCACTTGATTTCTGAGTTGGAAGGTCGCACGAAAGGTCACTTGGTTGGTCTTGACAACCTCATGGACGACAACGAAATCAAAACAAAATTACAAGCAGTGCTATAAATAGCCGTTAGGGGTAGGGAGTTTCCCTCCCCCTTTCATATAGCGTGTAGAAGGGAAAAACTATGAATTTACAAAAATCATTTACAGAAAATAATTCCATTCGCTTGGGATTGACAGCGGAAACCTGGCAGGAGGCTGTTCACAAGGCTGTTGAACCCTTGATTGACAGCGGTGCTGCGACAGAAGAATACTATGATGCTATTATTGCTTCGACCGAAGAATATGGTCCCTACTATGTGCTCATGCCTGGTATGGCTATGCCTCACGCCCAAGCAGGTGTTGGTGTCTTGAAGGATTCCTTTGCTTTGATTACCTTGACAAAACCAGTCGTCTTCTCAGATGGGAAAGAAGTGTCTGTTCTGCTCACTCTTGCAGCTACCGATCCAAAGATTCATACATCCGTAGCTATTCCACAAATCATTGCCCTCTTCGAATTGGAAAATTCCATCGAGCGTTTGATTGCTTGTCAAACTCCTGAGGAAGTCTTGGCAATGGTGGAAGAGTCCAAAAACAGTCCTTACCTAGAAGGTTTAGATTTAGAAAGTTAGGAGAAAAAACATGAAACATATTCCAAATTTACAAGTTGCCCTTGACCATTCAGACTTGCAGGGAGCGATTAAAGCAGCTGTCTCCGTTGGTCATGAAGTGGATGTCATCGAGGCAGGTACGGTTTGTTTGCTTCAAGTTGGTAGCGAATTGGTAGAAGTGCTACATAGCCTTTTCCCAGACAAGATTATCGTTGCAGATACCAAGTGTGCGGATGCGGGTGGTACTGTGGCTAAAAACAATGCTGTTCGTGGTGCGGACTGGATGACTTGTATCTGTTCAGCAACTATTCCAACTATGGAAGCGGCTTTGAAGGCTATCAAGGAAGTTCGTGGCGACAAGGGTGAAATCCAAATCGAACTCTATGGTGACTGGACTTATGAACAGGCTCAGCTTTGGTTGGACGCAGGTATTTCCCAAGCGATTTACCACCAATCGCGTGACGCCCTCCTTGCAGGCGAAACCTGGGGTGAAAAAGACTTGAACAAGGTGAAAAAATTGGTTGACATGGGCTTCCGTGTTTCTGTAACAGGAGGTCTTGATGTGGACACACTTAAATTGTTCGAGGGTGTAGATGTCTTCACCTTTATCGCAGGTCGCGGTATTACAGAAGCAGCAGATCCAGCAGCAGCGGCGCGTGAATTTAAAGACGAAATCCGTCGTATCTGGGGGTAAGGCCTATGGCACGACCAATCGGAATATATGAAAAGGCAACGCCCAAGCATTTCACATGGAAGGAACGCTTGGAGTTTGCCAAAGAATTAGGTTTCGACTTTGTGGAGATGTCGGTGGATGAGAGCGATGCTCGTTTGGCGCGTTTGGAATGGACCAAGGAAGAGCGTTTAGACTTGGTCAAAGCAATTTATGAAACAGGTGTCCGCATTCCGACCATTTGCTTCTCAGGTCACCGTCGCTACCCGCTTGGCTCCAATGACCCTGCTCTTGAAGCCAAGTCCTTAGAAACCATGAAACAGTGTATCGAACTGGCTCAGGACTTGGGTGTCCGTGTCATCCAGTTGGCTGGCTACGATGTTTACTATGAAGAAAAATCGCCTGAAACTAGAGAGCGTTTCATAAAGAATCTCCGTCAGGCTTGCGATTGGGCAGAACAGGCTCAGGTCATGTTGGCCATTGAGATTATGGATGATCCATTTATCAACTCCATTGAAAAATACCTAGCCGTTGAAAAAGAAATCGACTCGCCTTATCTCTTTGTCTATCCAGATACTGGAAATGTGTCTGCTTGGCACAATGACATTTACAGCGAATTTTACCTGGGACACCGTTCCATCGCAGCCCTTCACTTGAAAGACACTTATGCGGTAACTGAGAACTCCAAGGGGCAATTCCGTGATGTCCCATTTGGTCAGGGCTGTGTGGAATGGGATAATATGTTTGCAGTCTTGAAAAAAACCAACTACCAAGGTCCATTCTTGATTGAGATGTGGTCTGAAAACTGCCAAACAGTTGAGGAAACACGTGCAGCGATTAAAGAGGCACAAGATTTTCTCTATCCATTGATTGAGAAAGCGGGGTTGAACTAATGCCAAAAGATTTACAGGAAATGCGCCAACGGGTCTATGAAGCCAACATCGCTCTACCCGCCCACGGTCTTGTCAAATTCACCTGGGGTAACGTATCAGAAGTCTGCCGTGAACTCGGTCGCATCGTCATCAAGCCGTCTGGTGTGGACTATGAAAAATTGTCACCAGAAAACATGGTGGTGACGGACTTGGATGGAAATGTGGTAGAAGGTGATCTTAATCCGTCATCTGATTTGGCGACCCACGTTGCCCTCTACAAGGCTTGGCCAAATGTACACGCTGTTGTGCATACACATTCGACAGAGGCAGTAGGTTGGGCTCAGGCTGGTCGTGACATTCCATTTTATGGAACAACACACGCAGATTATTTCTATGGTCCGGTACCATGTGCCCGTTCCTTGACAGCTGAGGAAGTGAACACTGCCTATGAAAAAGAAACCGGTGCAGTTATCATCGAGGAATTCGAGCGTCGTGGCATCGATCCAGTCGCCGTTCCAGGAATTGTTGTCCGTAACCATGGACCATTTACCTGGGGCAAGGATCCTGCTCAGGCAGTTTACCATAGCGTTGTCCTTGAGGAAGTGGCTCGGATGAACCGCTACACCGAACAAATCAATCCACGGGTGGAGCCAGCTCCAAGCTATATCATGGACAAGCATTACCTCCGTAAACATGGTCCTAATGCCTACTATGGACAAAAGGGTGACGAACATTAAGTTCTTGTGTGAAAAAAACAGTAGGGAAAAGTAGCAGACTCCCCAAAAGGGAGAACTGCTTTTTCCCTTTTGATGAGGAGAAAGATGAGGAAATTTTTACAGGATAGTCTGACAGAGACAGCCTACTATTTAGAATTGATTTTATCTGCCATACTTGGCTTAGCCCTTTTAGCCTTGTCAGCGCTTCTTTTTGCAGACCTGCTCAGCTCATTAGCTGGTGATATCCAAGCGGATACGTTTATTCAAAATTTTCTGAGTCGTGCAATGACCTTGGCGGTCGGAGTCGAATTTATTAAAATGCTTTGCAAACAGTCACCTAGCACCGTGATTGAGGTACTCCTGGTTGCCATTGCTCGCCAACTGATTGTAGAGCATGGTTCTAGTAGTGATTACTTGATTGGAATTATTTCGGTCGCCATCCTATTTGCAGTGCGAAAATACCTCTTCACTCAGTTTGATGATTCCAATAATATTATCATGCGTGCCAGCCAGAAAGTAAAAGTGGCTAATATCATCGCACGAGTAAAAATTCCAAGTGAAGGTAGTGAGACTTTGAGAGATTTTGTGACACGAAAACTCAATGAAGAAGAGAAAACCATTGCTATTGGTGCCTGTGTATATTTGAAAAATGTTGCCCTTCGGATAGATAATATGCACGGAGAACTGATTACCCGGGTAGAAATTATTAAAAGCATCTATTAATTCTAACTACAAATATTTATGCAATGTAAAACAAGTAATGATCAGATGAATTTTAATAATTATTAGAATATCCCAGATAATTATGTTAAGATAGTAACGGGACGGGGGAAAGAGGAGGAGAATCTTGTTATTAGATAAGAGTAGTTGCGCTCTACTGAGGTACCTGATTGGTCTACAGGAACCTGAGACAATCATGGCTATTTCCAAGGGCTTGCAACAATCACGTCGAAAAATCTATTACCATCTAGAAAAAATCAATGATGCCCTACCAACAACTGTAGAGAGTATTGAAAGCTTACCTCGCCTCGGTATTCGACTTACCGAAGCGCAAAAACTAGCCTGTCGAGATCTTCTCGATTCCATTGATTCGTACACCTACGTCATGAGCATGCCTGAGCGCATTCAGCTGATGTTGGTATATATCTGTATCACACCAGAAAGAGTGACCATTGAACGGCTAATGGAGTTGACAGAAGTCTCTCGTAATACGGTCTTAAATGATTTGAATGAAATTCGAACCCAGTTGGCTCAAGAACAATACAAGATGACCCTCTATGTGTCTAAGAGTCAGGGCTATAGTCTGGTTTGTCACCCTTTAAATAAAATCCAATATGTCCACTCGCTTCTCTATACCATCTTCTTGGACGCCAATAAAGGTTTTTTGCAGGTTCTAGAAGATAAGTTATTTGAGTTGGTGGGGTGTCAGTTACTCTTCTCAGAAGAAATGGCACAATTTTTACAGGGACAAGTATCGCAGCTAGAAAAGAAACTGGGCAAGAAAATCAATCGCTACGAAATCGAGTTTATGCTCAAAGTATTGCCTTTCTTGCTCCTTAGCTATCGCAATATGGAGCTGGATGACTTGGAAGAACGAGCCATTCTCAAAGAATTTGAACAAGTTCGAGAGCGTATCGAGTACCGAGTTGCTCAGGAATTGAAAGATGCCTTGTTGCAAACCTTTGATTTGAAATTGGATGAAATAGAAATCTCCCTGATTGCCATTCTACTCCTATCCTATCGAAAGGATAGCGATGTTCATGTATTCAGCCAAGATTTCATTGACTTGAAGCGTGTGGTAGAGCGATTTATTCATCATTTTGAGATACATTCACCATTTGAATTGGAAAATCCAGATGAATTAGCCAAACATCTCTTGGCACATTGCAAGGCTCTGTTGTTCAGAAAAACCTACGGCATCCTATCTAAAAATCCAATGGTCCAACAAATCCAAGATAAATACGGCACCCTGTTTGCTATGACGCGGGTTTCTGGAAAGATTTTGGAGGAGGAGTGGCAGATTGAGTTATCCGATGGAGATATTGCCTATTTGACGATTCATCTAGGAGGTGCTATTCGACGTAGTGGGACGCGCAAGGCACAGACACAGATTGTCTATTTAATCTGTGATGAAGGGGTGTCAGTCCAACGCTTACTTTATAAACAATGCCAGCATCACTTGCCAGATAAGAAGATTGGCGCCGTCTTTACCACTGAACAATTCAAGAGTGTCGAAGACTTACTAGAGGTTGATTTCTTGATTACAACCAGCGATGGGTTGGAAACGGATTTCCCTTTGGTGCAGGTTCACCCCATTTTAGATTTTGATGATGTGCTAAACATGACTCATTTTGCAAAATATCGTAGTTTGGCAGATGAAAAACAAGTTTTTGCAGTAGAACTAGACAAGCTTTTGTCGGGATATATCGCAGACGGAAGGACCGCTCGAGAACTCAAACAACGGCTACAAAAACTGATTACCAATGAATTATTAACCAATTTATCCAGTCAAGATATTGAAACAGATCTGTATTAGGGTAAAGTCCAAGTGTGAACACAAGCCTGTGTTTTATTTGGTCTTTTTTTTGTTGCCTTTGGAGCATATACTAGAAGCATAGAAACGTACCTTATAGGAGGAATGGAAAATGGCTAAAGTTCAAGATATTACAAGAGAATCCTGGATTCTTTCAACCTTCCCAGAATGGGGAACTTGGCTCAATGAAGAAATTGAAGAAGAAGTAGTGCCAGAAGGCAACTTTGCTATGTGGTGGCTTGGAAACTGCGGTGTCTGGATTAAAACACCAGGTGGTGCGAACGTGGTCATGGACCTCTGGTCATCACGTGGAAAATCCACTAAAAAAGTGAAAGATATGGTTTGGGGACACCAGATGGCTAACATGGCAGGTGTGCGCAAATTGCAACCAAACTTGCGTGTGCAGCCAATGGTTATCGACCCATTTGCCATCAATGAATTGGACTACTACCTAGTATCGCACGTCCACAGTGACCACATGGACATCAGCACAGCCGCTGCCATCATCAACAATCCTAAATTAGACCATGTCAAATTTATCGGTCCAGTTGAAAGTGGCGATATCTGGGAAAAATGGGGCGTTCCAGCTGACCGTATCATCCGTATCGCACCAGGTGATAGCTTTGAGTTTAAAGACATCAAGGTCCACGCTGTAGAATCCTTCGACCGTACTTGCTTGGTGACCTTGCCAATCGAAGGTTATGACGAAAATGGTGGCAAACTGGCAGGACTTCCTGTGACAGATGAACTCATGGCTCGCAAGGCAGTCAACTATGTCTTTGAAACGCCTGGCGGAACCATCTACCATGGTGCAGACTCCCACTTCTCAAACTACTTTGCAAAACACGGTCGTGACTTCAACATCGACGTTGCTATCAACAACTACGGTGACAACCCAATCGGTATCCAAGACAAGATGACCTCAATCGACCTTCTCCGTATGGCGGAAAACTTGCGTGCTAAGGTAATCATCCCTGTTCACTACGACATCTGGTCTAACTTCATGGCGTCAACAGATGAAATCCTACAGCTCTGGAAAATGCGTAAGGAACGCTTGCAATACAATTTCCATCCATTCATCTGGGAAGTTGGTGGCAAGTATACTTACCCGATGGACAAGGACCGTATTGAATATCACCACCCACGTGGCTTTGACGATTGCTTCTTAGAAGATTCAAATATTCAATTTAAGGCTTTGTTATAAGATTTAGAACTCTCTTGCCCCATAGAGACGAGGAGAGGCACTATAAACTCTGATAAAGTATGAAATGTGCGAATTACTACTGTTCACTCCAAGGGCGGGACGAAAGTCCTGCCTCTTTTCTACGGACAATTTATTTCTCGCTTCATTTCAAACAGACATAGAAAACGCTTTATGGTATAATAAATTCATGACTTTAAAAAAGGAGAAAAACATGTCAAATCTTTCAGTCAATGCGATTCGTTTCCTTGGTATTGATGCCATCGAAAAATCAAAATCAGGTCACCCGGGTGTCGTCATGGGTGCGGCTCCAATGGCCTACAGCCTTTTTACTAAAGAACTTCGTATCAACCCAGCTCAGCCAAACTGGGTGAACCGTGACCGCTTTATCTTATCAGCAGGTCATGGGTCAATGCTCCTCTACGGACTTCTTCATTTGTCAGGATTTGAAGATGTCACTATGGATGAAATCAAGAACTTCCGTCAATGGGGTTCAAAAACACCAGGTCACCCAGAATTTGGTCACACAGCAGGTGTAGATGCGACTACAGGCCCTCTTGGACAAGGTATCTCAACTGCGACAGGTTTTGCGCAAGCAGAGCGTTTCCTTGCAGCGAAGTACAACCGCGATGGTTTCCCAATCTTTGACCACTATACTTACGTAATCTGTGGTGATGGTGACTTGATGGAGGGTGTTTCAGCAGAAGCGGCTTCTTACGCAGGTCTTCAAAAATTAGAAAAACTCATCGTTCTTTATGATTCAAACGACATCAACTTGGATGGCGAAACAAAAGACTCCTTCACAGAAGATGTGCGCGCTCGCTACAATGCTTATGGCTGGCATACAGACCTCGTAACAGATGGTACAGATGTAGATGCCATCTTTGCTGCTATTGAAAAGGCAAAAGCAGCTGGTAAGCCATCTCTTATCGAAATCAAGACTGTTATCGGTCATGGTTCACCAAACAAACAAGGTACAAATGCCGTTCACGGTGCTCCACTTGGTGCAGAAGAAACAGAAGCAACTCGTAAGGCGCTTGATTGGAACTATGGTCCATTTGAAATTCCAGCTGAAGTCTATGCGGATTTCAAAGCTAATGTAGCTGATCGCGGTGCAGCAGCCTACGATGCTTGGGTGAAATTAGTTGAAGACTACAAAGTAGCTCATCCAGAATTAGCAGCTGAAGTAACAGCTATCTTGGAAGGTCGTGACGTAGTTGAAATCAAGCCAGAAGACTTCCCAGTTTATGAGAATGGCTTCTCACAAGCAACTCGTAACTCATCACAAGATGCGCTCAACGCAGCGGCTAAAGTCTTGCCAACCTTCCTTGGAGGTTCAGCTGACTTGGCTCACTCAAACATGACCTATATCAAGGAAGATGGTTTGCAAGATTCAGTAAATCCACTCAATCGCAATATTCAGTTCGGTGTGCGTGAATTTGCCATGGGAACTATCTTGAATGGTATGGCAGCCCACGGCGGACTTCGTGTCTATGGTGGTACCTTCTTTGTCTTCTCAGACTATGTAAAAGCAGCAGTTCGTTTGTCAGCTCTTCAAGGACTTCCTGTGACTTATGTCTTCACTCATGACTCTATCGCAGTTGGTGAAGATGGTCCAACTCACGAGCCGATTGAGCACTTGGCAGGACTTCGTGCTATGCCAAACCTCAATGTTTTCCGTCCAGCAGATGCGCGTGAAACACAGGCAGCTTGGTACTTGTCATTGACTAGCAAGTCTACACCATCAGCCCTTGTTCTCACTCGTCAAAACTTGACAGTTGAAGAAGGAACAGACTTTGACAAGGTTGCAAAAGGGGCTTATGTTGTCTATGAAGCAGCAGGCTTTGATACAATCCTTCTTGCATCTGGTTCAGAAGTGAACTTGGCTGTCAAAGCTGCCAAAGAACTAGAAGCAGCAGGCACTAAGGTTCGTGTGGTTTCTGTGCCATCAACTGAACTCTTCGATGCACAAGATGCTGCCTACAAGGAAGAAATCCTACCAAATGCTATCCGTCGTCGTTTGGCTATCGAAATGGGTGCTACTCAAAGCTGGTACAAGTATGTCGGCCTTGACGGTAAAGTCCTTGGTATCGACACATTCGGTGCCTCTGCTCCAGCCCAAACAGTTATTGACAACTACGGCTTCACAGTAGAAAATGTTGTGAAATTAGTTGGCGAATTGTAATAGAAAATGTCAGAGACAGCCTTTCGAGGCTGTTTTTGACATTTTTTTAAAAATTTTCTTGACAATATCGACAATAGATGATATATTAATATCTGTAAATATCGATATTGCTCCCCCTACCTTCTCGAATGAGGAGGTATTTTTATATTTTTAAGTTAATAGAAGGGCAGAATTTTGAAAGAAATGTGTGATAAGGAAGAAGTAGTGTTAGGTTAATTTTGATAGCAGAGAATAAAGAAGTGATTTTGAACTGTTATCAGGGCTGTGCTATAATAGATTTATGAACTATACACATGAAGAAAAAGAGTATTTTATGACTCAAGCATTGCAAGAAGCTAGAAAGTCGCTAGAAAAGGATGAAATTCCAATTGGTTGTGTGATTGTCAAGGATGGCCAGATTATTGGCAGAGGGCATAATGCGCGTGAGGAACTCAATCAGGCAATCATGCACGCTGAGGTGATGGCAATCCAAGAGGCTAACAATGTTGAGGGGAATTGGCGCCTGCTTGATTCGACCCTTTTTGTGACGATTGAACCTTGTGTGATGTGTAGCGGAGCTATTGGCCTAGCACGCATTCCGCAGGTCATCTATGGAGCAACCAACAAAAAGTTTGGAGCTGCAGGTAGCCTCTATGACATTCTGACAGATGAGCGGCTCAACCATCGTGTCAAGGTAGAAACAGGTATTTTAGAAGCGGAATGTGCCAATATCATGCAAGATTTTTTCAGACAACGCAGAGAAAGTCAGAAGGCTGCTAAACTTATCATGAAGACGCAAGAGGAAGCAACTTCGGATAGCTAGTTAATATTCCAAACTTGCACTCTGGCCAAATTGTGTTATAATATTAAACGGAGCAACATTCGTGCGTGAAGCGGGTCAGGGGAGGAATCCAGCAGCCCTAAGCGAGGTCGAGTGTGTGCTCTTTTTGCGCATAATCTAAAAACCCTTTGAAATCAGGATTTCAGAGGGTTTTCTTTGGCTTATTTTTAGAAATGAGGGGCAAAATAGGGGCAACTTAAGAAAACTTTTTGGATGCTCTGCTATTCTACTGAGGAATAAGGAGGAAAGCCTATGTTTTTATTTGCCTTTCCAGGTATGGGAAAAACGACACTTGCTAAGAAATATACAGATGTTGTGGACTTAGAAATGTCTGACATTAAGTACGATAATAGCAGTGTTCGCCATTTAACGAAAGAAGAGCGAAAATCCACCAAACGTCCACTGAAGGATAAACGCTATAAAACAATCTATGTCAATAAGGCCTACACTCTTCATAGACAAGGAAAGACAGTCCTAGTAGCGCTGAATTTTCTGATGAGAATGTTGCTGGCCATGTCTATACGCGGTGGTGTGCCATTTCATATCTATATTCCCCACCCTTCTCTCAAAGAAGAATACCGCCAACGTTACATTTCAAGGGGCAACAACGACCGGTTCATCTTTGAAGTCATGTTCATTTGGTATCCTGCCCTCATTCCGCTTTACCTACTATCGAAGATTTTCCCGAAATGGATTACAGTAACCCAGTCGGGAGAGACTTTGGAGGATTATCGCTTGAAGAGTCTCTCTATTAGAAAAGACTGTTACCATAAAGGACTTGTTAAAGGAATGGTATTATAGTAAAATGAGGTGGAGATTAAATAGAAATTAGGAATCCTTTATGAAAGTAGCCTTCTGTGTAACTGATTCACACATTGACTATGTTATTACCACTATTGAAGCCATTTGTACTTATCATTCCACGGTAAAAGTAGCCATTCTTTCATCTGATTTATCAGATGTATCTAGGAAAAAGTTAAATCGTCTTCCAATCGAAGAACTAAGACTTTATACTGAGCTAGATAGAGGCAAGGTTGAGAAACTTCCAATGACAATGCACCATATCACATTGGAAACTTATTTTAGGTACTTTTTACCAGAATTACTATCTGACTGGGATAAGGTACTCTATTTGGACAGTGACTTACTAATTGCGGGAGATCTGACAGAATTTTGGGAAACAGATCTTTCAGATGCCTACTTAGCTGGGGTATCAGAATTGGATATTATTCGACATTATGCGGCCTACAAGAAGAGTATTGGCTTTGAATTAGATGAACTTTATGTGAATGCAGGTGTCTTATTGATGAACCTAGAAGCAATGAGACGAGATAATATCACAAATCTACTTTTCGCAGAAACAGAGCGTTTGACGGGACAGATTCAGTTTCAGGACCAAGATGTTATAAATATTGCTCTGAAGGGTAAAATCGTAGAGGTACCATTACGATATAACTATACTGCTGAGGCTATGCGACAAAATCGTTTACCGATTGAAGAAGTAGCAATATTCCATTACAATTCTGCTCATATTAAGCCTTGGATAAAATGGGATAAAAATTGGGAATCTCCTGTAGGTGAGATTATTTCTCTTTGGAGAAATAATTATAAGGAAGTAATGAAAGCGTACGGTGGTGTCAGTGTCATTGTAGCTTTTCGGAACCAAGAGGAAACATTAGGTCACACCCTATCAGCTCTTGTTAACCAGGCTTTTCATAATATAGAAATTATATTAGTTGATGCAAACTCCGATGATCAATCTTCGACAATTTGTCAAACTTTTGCTCAGCGAGACAGTCGTATTCAGTATCACTACCAGGCTGCCACATCATTAAACCAAGCTAGAGAGAGGGGATTACGGGCAGCAAGTAGACCATATATTCTTTTTGTTGAAGAGGGTGATTTTGTTTTTGATGAAGGTATTGCCGTTCTATATAAATTAGCAGAGTCAACCGAGTCGGATGTGTTAGTAGGTGCATTTGCTAGATTTAGAAGTGGTCGTTTTCAATTCCTCCCCTATCCTCCATATAGATTAGCACGTAAGTCACTCTCCACAATTGCGAATGAAATGCAGGCATCGAATGCGCGTCATCTATTTTATAAAAAGGTCTGGGGAAATCTCTATCGAAGAAATATACTGATGGGGCTTCGTTTTACTGGGGATGACCAGCAACAAGAAACATTTGTCTGGGGAGCTCTTCAGCGAGCTCAGAATATTTATGTTTTAAACCAACAAGTCTATGTTTGTCGAGTAAAGGAATAAGCTGTCATAAAACATTTCATGAAAATAAATGAAAATTGATAAATTTCTTGAAAAAAATATGATAAAGCGTTATCATATTATGGTACATAAATGGAGGAAAAACATGACACATATTACATTTGATTATTCAAAAGTTTTGGGCCAATTCGTTGGAGCTCAAGAAGTAGAATACATGCAACCACAAGTTACCCTTGCAGACCAAATGCTCCGTCAAGGAACAGGTCCTGGTAACGACTTTATTGGCTGGTTGGATTTGCCAGAAAACTACGACAAAGAAGAGTTTGCTCGTATCAAGGAAGCTGCAGCTAAAATCCAAAATGAAAGTGAAGTTTTGGTAGTTATCGGTATCGGTGGTTCTTACCTTGGTGCTAAAGCAGCTATTGATTTCTTGAGCAATGCCTTTGTAAACTTGCAAACACGTGAAGAGCGCAAAGCTCCACAAATCCTTTACGCAGGAAACTCAATCTCATCAAGCTACCTTGCTGACTTGGTAGACTACGTGGCAGACAAGGATTTCTCAGTTAACGTGATTTCTAAATCAGGTACAACAACTGAGCCTGCGATTGCTTTCCGCGTCTTCAAAGAATTGCTTGTGAAGAAATACGGTCAAGAAGAAGCTAACAACCGTATCTATGCGACAACTGACAAGGCAAAAGGTGCTGTTAAGGTTGAAGCGGACGCAAATGGTTGGGAAACCTTTGTTGTTCCAGATGATGTCGGTGGTCGTTTCTCAGTCTTGACTGCAGTTGGTCTTTTGCCAATTGCAGCAGCTGGTGCGGATATTGATGCCCTTATGGAAGGTGCAAACGCAGCTCGTACGACATTTACATCTGATAAAATTGCTGAAAACCAAGCATACCAATACGCTGCAGTGCGTAACATTCTTTACAGAAAAGGATATGTAACAGAAATCTTGGCTAACTACGAGCCATCACTGCAATACTTCAGCGAGTGGTGGAAACAATTGGCAGGTGAGTCAGAAGGTAAGGACCAAAAAGGTATCAACCCAACATCTGCTAACTTCTCAACAGACTTGCACTCTCTTGGACAATTTATCCAAGAAGGAAACCGCAACATCTTTGAGACAGTGGTTCGTGTTGACAAACCAAGAAAAAATATCTTGATTCCTGAAATGGCAGAAGACCTTGACGGTCTTGGCTACTTGCAAGGTAAGGACGTTGACTTTGTAAACAAAAAAGCAACGGACGGCGTACTTCTTGCCCACACAGATGGTGGCGTACCAAACATGTTTGTGACCCTTCCACAACAAGATGAGTTCACACTTGGTTATACCTTCTACTTCTTCGAGTTGGCGATTGCTATCTCTGGTTACCTCAATGCGATTAACCCATTTGACCAACCAGGTGTAGAAGCCTACAAGAAAAATATGTTCGCTCTTCTTGGCAAGCCAGGATTTGAAGAACTCGGTGCAGAATTGAACGCACGTTTGTAAGAAAATGAAACTTTAAGCCCGCCTATCAGAGTTCGTGTCAACATCTCAGCGTAGTGGTTAATTGGTTTAAACGATCCAGTGGAGTGAAACAGTTCGGGTAACTGTTTCAGCTGGTCACCTTAAAACTAGAAAGTGACCACAGAAGAACCTACATGTTTGGAAGTGAGGGGGACTCTTTTTGACTAGTCGAATTCTTTTCCGCTCCCTTATTTCGGTTCAATAAGGTGAAGGAGATAGAAAGTAAGCGGAGATGATATGAAAAAAGATTTTTTTGTAATCGGTGATGTCCATGGAAAGTTTGAACTTCTACTCGATATTTTAAAGAAATGGGATGAAAAGCGACAACAGCTGATTTTTCTTGGGGATTTGATTGACCGTGGAGAAAATTCAAAGGCTTGCCTAGAGTTGGTTTGGCAATTAGTCCGAGAAAAAGGTGCTATCTGTCTGACTGGGAATCATGAACGAATGTTTTTGGCTTGGCTACGTGACCCCTTGGACCGCTACGATCACTATCGGAGAAATGGTGGAAATACGACCATCAATTCCTTACTGGGGCGTCCCTTGGATGCACCGGTAGATGGCCTGGTGGATGCCAATACAGTGATGGAACAATATGAGGACCTGATTGATTTTGTCAAATCTTGCCCCTATCATATGGAGACTGGGAGCTATATCTTTGTCCATGCAGGAGTTGATTTGACCTTACCAGATTGGCGTGAAACCAATAATCATGATAAGGTTTGGTTACGCACCCCTTTCCATGAGGCAGAAAATACCACAGGAAAAATGATTGTCTTTGGACATACACCTGTGTATAACCTCTTTCAAACTCAACTTCGCATTAGTCAAATCTGGACCAGTCCAGATGGGAAAATGGGAATTGACGGAGGAGCTGTTTACGGCGGAGTTCTCCATGGGATTGTACTGGATGATGCGGGTCTGGTACAGGATTACATCGTCGAATCTGTCAATCCGAGAAAAGAAATTGAAGATTAGATGATGATTGAAAATTAGGACTGAAGACTTCTTTACATTACTCAAAGGTGATGTAGCCTACAAGTCGGATTCAACAGCTGGAATCTATACTAACCAGGATGCAAAATTTTTCTTAACTGAAGTAAAACCTGAAAATCCTGTTACTGGCAATGCTGTTTTTGATATTACAGAAGAGACAGCAAATGATCCAAGTATTCAATTAAGAATTCAAACAAGATTTTTGCAACAGAGACTGGCTTAATAAATCTTCAATAATATTACAGGAGGCTAACTTAGCCTCTTTTTCATTTTTTTGCATTTCTTCCCAAATTTTCAGAAAATTTTGATATAATAGAAAAAATATTATTTTTAGATTGGAAAATATTATGACTGCACAAAAAATGACTGCACAAGAAATCATTGCCTTTATTGGTAATGCTGTGAAGAAGACAACTGTTAAAGTAACCTTTGAAGGTGAATTGGCTGGGCCTGTTCCTGCTGAAGTGACAAAGCTTGGTAATGTCCTCTTCGGTGACTGGAAAGACGTCGAGCCACTTTTGGCAAACTTGACTGAAAATGTAGACTACGTGGTTGAGCAAGACGGCCGCAATTCAGCTGTGCCTTTGCTGGACAAGCGGAACATCAATGCTCGTATTGAACCAGGTGCCATTATCCGTGACCAAGTGACAATCGGTGATAATGCCGTTATCATGATGGGTGCGGTCATTAACATCGGTGCGGAAATCGGCCCAGGTACCATGATTGACATGGGTGCTATCCTTGGTGGTCGTGCGACGGTTGGTAAAAACAGCCACATCGGTGCAGGTGCGGTCCTTGCAGGTGTTATCGAGCCAGCTTCGGCTGAGCCAGTGCGTGTTGGCGACAATGTTTTGGTCGGTGCCAATGCCGTTGTAATCGAAGGAGTGCAAATCGGTAGCGGCTCTGTTGTCGCAGCGGGTGCTATTGTGACCCAAGATGTCCCTGAAAATGTTGTGGTGGCAGGTGTGCCAGCCCGCATCATCAAGGAAATCGACGCTCAAACCCAACAAAAAACAGCCTTGGAAGAGGCTTTGCGGACACTCTAAGAGGTAGCTATGCTAGATTTAATCGCGACACGCCGGTCCCTCCACCAGATTCCAGAGCTGGGCATGGAGGAGTTCAAGACCCACGCCTTTCTCATGGAAACTATTGAGAACTTGCTGGAAGATTGCTCTTTTGCCCAAGTCCGTACATGGAAGACAGGTATCCTGGTCTATCTGACAGGTTCTGCTCCTGAAAAGACCATTGGCTGGCGGGCAGATATTGACGGCCTGCCTATCGTGGAAGAAACGGACCTGGACTTCAAGTCCCTCCACCCAGACCGGATGCACGCTTGCGGACATGATTTCCACATGACCATTGCCCTGGGGCTTTTGGAGAAAATGGCAGAGCAGCAACCGAGAAATAATCTTCTCTTCTTGTTTCAGCCTGCGGAGGAAAATCTAGCAGGTGGTATGCTCATGTATGAAGCGGGTGCTTTTGGGGATTGGTTGCCAGATGAATTTTATGGGCTCCATGTCCGGCCAGACCTCAAAGTTGGTCAAATGGCCACCAACCGTGCGACCCTCTTTGCTGGGACCTGTGAAGTCAAGATACGGTTTACAGGAAAGGGTGGTCACGCAGCATTTCCCCATACCGCCAATGACGCTTTGGTTGCGGCCAGCTACTTTGTGACCCAGGTTCAGTCAGTGGTGAGTCGAAATGTCGACCCAATCGAGGGAGCTGTGGTGACCTTCGGCTCCATGCACGCGGGCACGACAAACAATGTCATTGCTGAAACGGCCTTTTTGCACGGGACCATTCGGGCCTTGACTCAGAACATGAGCCTCTTGGTGCAAAAACGGGTGCGGGAAGTGGCAGAAGGGATTGCCCTGTCCTTTGGAGTAGACTTGGAAATCGAGCTCAATCCAAGCGGTTATCTGCCTGTGGAGAACAATCCCCAGCTGGCTGACGAGCTCATGACCTACTTTGATGGTGTTGACGGAGTGGAGATGATTGACTGTCCACCTGCCATGACGGGAGAGGACTTCGGCTACCTGCTTAACAAGGTTCCGGGTGTTATGTTCTGGTTAGGTGTGGATACGCCTTATCCTCTCCACAATCCTCGCCTCAGTCCCAAAGAGGAAGTGCTTCCCTTTGCTGTGGATAAGTTGAGCGATTTTTTGAAAATGAAAGCAAACTAGACTGGGTTTTCCAGTCTTTTTCTGAAAGAAAAGGAGTTTCTGTGGATAAAAAAGAAATTCGGCAAGAGGTCTTGCAGAGTTTGAAAGACCTGACTAGTAGTCAGCGAGCAAGATGGAGTCAGCAACTAACAGAAAGGCTCCTTTCATCTGACACCTATAAGTGCTCAAAGTCGCTTGGGGCCTACCTTTCCATGCCCCATGAGTTTGACACTTCTTACCTAATTGAGCAGGCTCGAAAGGATGGCAAGCAGATTTTCATCCCTAAGACCTATTCACAAGGTCGTATGGATTTTGTAGAATATAATCCTGATGATTTGGTGAAATCTAGGTTTGGAGTTTGGGAACCTGGTACTTATTCACAACCTGTGGATAAATCTGTGGTTAAGTTGATCCATGTTCCTGGTTTAGCTTGGAATCAAGCGGGTTTTCGAGTGGGTTATGGAGGCGGTTTTTATGATCGCTACCTAGCAGATTATCAGGGGGAGACGGTATCGACCTTGGCAGATTTTCAAGTCTATGATTTTGAACCAGATGTATTTGATATTCCAGTAAAGGAGTTGTTGATTTTTGAAGAACTTTTTTGATAAGCGCTATCCTGTGACCAATGCCTTGTTGGCAGTCACGGCTCTTGTTTTTCTTTTGATACAAATATTTCGATTTGGGCAGACCACTACAGCCTATACGATTTTTGAATTCGGTGGTATGTACGGTCAAGTGGTGCGGTATGATCCGACTCAGTTGTGGCGCTTGATTTCTCCTATCTTTGTCCACATTGGTTGGGAACATTTTATCTTTAACAGCATTACCTTGCTTGGTTTGGGTTATCAATTAGAAGGACTGTTTGGGTCACGGCGCTTCTTTCTCCTCTATCTCTTGTCTGGGATAATGGGCAATCTTTTTGTTCTCTTCTTTACACCAGATGTAGTTGGTGCAGGTGCATCAACCTCTCTGTTTGGTCTTTTTGCAGCTATGGCACTTTTGAGGAAATTTAGTCGCAGCCCTTATCTACAGGTTCTCGGTCAACGTTATATGGTCCTTTTGGGATTGAACTTGGTCTTGGGACTTTTTAATCCAACCATTAGCATGGCAGGACATATTGGAGGAGCTATTGGTGGTTGTTTGGTCGTGATTTTCCTTCCCCCTCTTGTGGAAAAGGATCTCTTTACAGGAAAACAGATTTTTTTCAGCTTCATTTGCTATATGAGCTTGATCGTTTTTCTGCTAGGGGTATTCTATTTGATGTAAGAAAAAAACTAGCGATTGCTAGTTTTTCTTTGTATCTAATTTTTTACCAAGATCAATCAAGTATTGTTTCAAATCATCTTTTACTTGAGGGTGTTGGAGGGCGTAGTCGATAGAAGTTTTCATGAAACCGAACTTATCCCCAACATCGTAACGGTTGCCTTTGAATTCACGAGCGAAAACACGTTGCGTTTTGTTCAGAGTATCAATGGCATCTGTCAATTGAATCTCGTTCCCGGCACCTGGTTTTTGGTTTTCTAAAATCTCAAAGATTTCAGGAGTGAGTAAGTAGCGTCCGATAATAGCAAGGTCAGAAGGAGCATCTTCTGGTTTTGGTTTTTCCACAAAGGTTTCCACACTATAGAGACCGTTGACACCTTCACCTTGTGGAGCGATAACACCGTATGCAGAAACTTCTTCATGAGGAACAGGCATAACAGCAATGGTTGAAGCATGTGTTTTTTCATAGTCGTTCATGAGTTGCTTGGTCAATGGGACAGCTTTTGTATCTGTGATGTCCATCAAGTCATCACCCAGCATGACAACAAATGGCTCGTTCCCGACAAATGCTTTAGCTTGAAGAACGGCATCACCAAGTCCACGTGGATGGCTTTGACGAATGAAGTGTAGTCGAATGCCTGTTGTCTCATCAACCAGTTTCAACAAGTCATTTTTGCCTTTTTCTTTGAGGTTATATTCCAATTCAAAGTTTGAATCAAAGTGATCTTCGATAGAACGTTTTGATTTACCAGTGACCACCAAAATATCTTCAATACCTGAACGGAGGGCTTCTTCAACGATAAATTGGATGGTTGGCTTGTCAACGATTGGCAACATTTCCTTGGCAAGAGCCTTAGTAGCAGGCAAGAAACGTGTTCCCAAACCTGCAGCTGGGATAACAGCTTTTCTAACTTTTTTCATAAGTATGTAATCCTTTATAATTTATTTTTTTGTGTTTAATAAGAATCAATGCCATTCATTTTCATGGCGGAATTCACCCGTCATGATTTCTTTGATGGCATCTTCAATACCTGCACCTTGGTAGATGACCTTGTAGATGGCTTGGGTAATAGGCATGTAAACATCTAATTCTTGAGCCAACTCATAGGCTGCCTTAGTTGTTGAAATACCTTCAATCACCATTCCCATATTGCGTTCTACATCTTCGAGTTTTTCACCGCGACCGAGCTGATCTCCAGCTCTCCAGTTGCGGGAGTGGACAGATGTACCGGTAACAATCAAATCACCAACACCAGAAAGACCGCTGTAAGTCAGAGGATTTGCGCCCATAGCAACGCCTAGACGTGTGATTTCTGTCAAACCGCGAGCGATAATAGCTGCCTTGGCATTATCACCATAACCAAGTCCGTGTAAAGCGCCAGCGCCGACAGCAATAATATTTTTAAGGGCACCTGCTGTTTCTACACCGATGACATCATTATTTGTATAAAGTCGGAAGTAGTGGTTGCTGAAAAGATTTTGGACGTAGCTGGCTGTTTCCAAGTCTTTTGAAGCTGCAGAAATCAAGGTCAAATCACGGACGATAGTCTCTTCTGCATGACTTGGCCCTGAAACCACGACGATTTCAGAACGGAGTTCAGCAGGAATTTCTTCCTCCAGTACCTCAGACAAGCGCTTGTGACTATCAGGCTCTAAGCCTTTTGAAGCGTGCATGACAACTACCTTGTGTTTGAGAGCTTGTGCGACTTGCTTGGCAACTAGGCGTGTTACCTTGGTTGGCACAACGAAAAGAACCGCGTCAACACCGTCCAAGGCTTCAGTCAAATCCTTATATCCTTTGATGTTTTCATCTAGGATAACATCCTTGAAATAGCGCTTATTTGTATGTTCTTTATTGATTTCGTCGATTTGTTCGGGGACATTGCCCCAAATACGGACAGTATGACCGTTGTCGTTGAGAACTTGTCCTAGGGCGGTGCCCCATGAACCGGGTCCCAAGATGGCAATGGTTTGTTTGGTCATAAAAAATCCTTTCTAGTTGGTGTAATTTAGATATATTATACCATAATTGATACATAAAATCTTATATAAGTTATACAGTATATATATTATAGTTTTCGAGTAAGTAATGGTGCTGAAACAACAAAATATTTTCAGAAAAGAGCAAACGGAATAATTGACAATAGTTCCTAAGAGAACTATAATAGTTCTCATGGTAATTATTTTCGTAGAAAGGAGCTATTATGGGACATACTATTGCAGATTTTCGGAATCTATTAAATCAGATTGAACAAATCAGTGAAACCATTGCAAAGGAATATGATGTGGAGCACCTAGCTGGACCACAGGGATGGGCTCTACGTTTCATAGCAGAACGGTCTGAAGTTGAAACCTTTGTCAAAGACATTGAAGCGGAGTTAAAGATTTCCAAATCCGTTGCCAGCAATCTAGTTAAGCGAATGGAGAAAAATGACTTTATTCGGGTTTTACCTTCTCAGTTTGACAGACGCTACAAGCAGTTGGTCTTGACAGAGAAAGGTCGGAGCAAGATTTGTCACCTAAAATCCTTCCATGAGGAGATGCACCATTCTCTCTTTCGAGGTATTCAAAAGGAAGAATTTGATTTGATCAGACAGGTAGCCGATCAATTAAAAGATAATATTCAACACTATAAGGAGAAGAATCATGTTTAAAGAAGCCATTTTACGTTACAAATGGTATGCCTTGGCATCGGTCTTGTTGACGTCTATTGTTGTAGCAACGACCTTGATGCAACCTAGTTATTTACAGGATGTATTGACTGCTGTTTTGGCTAATGATAAGGATGAGATTGTCCGTGTCGGTAAGTTCCTCTTGCTGATTGCGGGAATTGGTCTCTTGGCTGGTCTGACCAATACAATCATGGCAGCTAAGATTTCTCAGGGAGTGTCTGCGGATATTCGTGAGAAGACCTTTCGGAAAATTCAGAGCTTTTCTTATGCCAATGTAGAGGAATTTAATGCAGGGAATTTGGTGGTTCGTATGACCAACGACGTCAACCAAATTCAGAACCTTGTCATGATGCTCTTTACGATCTTGATGCGGGTACCTCTGCTCTTTGTTGGTGCCTTTATCATGGCAGTGCGCACTTTGCCAGAACTTTGGTGGATTATCGTGCTCATGGTCATCATCATCATGGGAATCATGGCAGTCGTGATGGGCTTGATGGGACCGCGCTTTGGTAAATTCCAGTCCCTGATGGACAGGATGAACAGCATTGCAAAGGAAAATCTCCGTGGGATTCGTGTGGTTAAGTCCTTTGTACAGGAGAAGAATCAATACGCTAAATTTAAAGAAGTATCCAATGAGCTTTTGGATCTTAACCTCTTTATTGGTTATGGTTTTTCTATTTTGCAACCTTTGATGATGTTTATCTCCTACATGGCGATTTTTGTGTCGCTTTATCTCGTTTCAGGGATGTTAGACACTAATATCGAAGCAGTTGGGGGCTTTACTTCCTTTATGAGTTACCTCATGCAAATCATGTTTGCCATTATCATGGCTAGCTTTATGGGGATGCAGGCTTCACGTGCTGCTATTTCCATTAAACGTTTGAGTGAGGTTTTAGATACAGAGCCAGCGATGACCTTTAAAGAAGGTGCAAAAGAGGACTTGGATGGACGGATTGTCTTTGACAATGTCAGCTTCACCTATCCGCATGACACTGAGCCAACTTTGAAAAATATCTCCTTTGAGATTGAGTCGGGTCAGATGGTCGGAGTGGTCGGTGCAACGGGTGCTGGTAAATCAACACTAGCTCAGCTCATTCCGCGTTTGTTTGATCCACAGGAGGGGACTGTGTCAATTGGCGGTCGTGATTTGAAAGACATCAGTCAGGAAACCTTGAGAGATACAGTGTCTATCGTTTTGCAAAAAGCTATTCTCTTCTCAGGGACCATTGCGGACAATTTGCGTCAAGGTGCACCTGGTGCAGATTTGGAACGTTTGGAGCGGGCCGCAGGTATTGCCCAAGCCAAAGAATTTATCGACCGCTTGGATGATACCTATGAGAGCCAAGTAGAAGAACGTGGAAATAACTTTTCAGGTGGTCAGAAACAGCGGATGTCCATTGCGCGTGGGGTGATTAGTGATCCTAAAGTCTTGGTGCTAGATGATTCGACCTCAGCCCTGGATGCCAAGTCTGAGAAGCTGGTCCAAGAGGCCCTCAACCATGACTTGAAGGGGACAACGACGGTCATCGTTGCTCAGAAGATTTCTTCTGTTGTCAAAGCTGATAAGATCTTGGTTCTTGATGAGGGTCGCTTGATTGGTCAAGGAACACACGCAGAATTGGTAGCGACAAATGACGTCTACCGAGAAATTTACGAAACACAGAAAGGGAAGGAGGAAAACTAAGCAAGTGCAGTCTATATAGTACGATTGTATTTGAACTCGGTCGGAAAGCTTCGAAAAAAGATAAACCTCCTAGCGTTTCGGAACGCGGCGTTGGTTTCCTATTTTTCGGTCGCTTTCTGGGCGACCTTAGTATCATGTTATGAAAACACTTAGATTTTTCTGGTTTTATTTTAAACGCTATAAGCTGTCCTTTGCTGTGATTTTTATAGCCATTGTGACGGCGACTTATTTGCAGGTTAAGACACCTGTTTTCCTTGGAGATGCGATTGCAGAGATGGGGAAAATTGGGCAGGCTTATTTTGCTTCGGTGCAAATGGGTCAGTCAGATTTCAAGCCTGACCTAGCTGATTTTAATGGGGTTATGCTCAATCTCTTGTTGGCCTATGTGGCGACGGTGGTATCAACCTTGATTTATACTCTGCTCTTTACACGCATCGTTGCTCATTCAACCAACCGGATGCGAAAAGGTCTGTTTGGCAAGTTGGAACGCTTGACAGTTGCCTTCTTTGACAGCCACAAGGACGGGGATATTCTTTCTCGTTTTACCAGTGATTTGGACAATATCCAAAATGCTTTTAACCAGTCCTTGACTCAGGTAGTGACCAATATCGCTCTTTACATCGGTATGGTTATCATGATGTTCCGTCAGGATACTCGCTTGGCTTTGGTAACTATCGCATCTACGCCAGTTGCTTTGATTGCCCTAGTGATTATCATTCGCCTGTCACGGAAATATACTGATAAGCAACAGGCTGCCGTGTCTAAACTCAATGCCTACATGGATGAGAAGATTTCAGGACAAAAAGCGATTATTGTACAGGGTGTGCAGGAAGAGACTATTGATGGTTTCTTGGAGCTCAATGAAGAAGTTCGTCGTACAACTTTCAAGGGACGTTTGTTTGGTGGGATTCTCTTTCCATTTATGAACGGAATGAGCTTGGTTAATACTGCCATTGTTATCTTTGCAGGCTCCAGCATTGTCCTAAATGATAGCTCGCTGGAAACAGCTGCCGCACTTGGTCTGGTCGTGACTTTTGTTCAGTATTCGCAACAGTATTACCAGCCTATCATGCAGATTGCATCTAGCTGGGCAGAATTGCAGTTGGCTTTCACAGGTGCTCATCGTATCCAGGAAATGTTTGATGAGCCTGAGGAAGTTCGTCCGCAAAACGCTCCGCTATTTACCGAATTAAAAGAAGGTGTTGAAATTAAGGACATCGACTTTGGCTACCTGCCAGGTCAGAAGGTCTTGGACAAGGTATCCATTTCAGCTCCTAAGGGAAAAATGGTGGCGGTCGTTGGTCCGACGGGGTCTGGGAAGACTACCATTATGAACTTGATCAACCGCTTCTACGATGTCAATGGTGGTAGCGTGGCCTTTGACGGTCGCGATATTCGGGAATATGACCTGGATAGTTTGCGGGATAAGGTCGGTATTGTCTTGCAGGAGTCAGTCCTATTCTCTGGTACTATTGCGGACAATATCCGCTTTGGCGATGAGAGCATTTCGCAGGAAATGGTGGAAACCGCAGCTCGTGCCACCCATATCCACGACTTTATCATGAGCTTGCCAGAGGGCTATGAAACCTTTGTGACTGATGATGAGAATGTTTTCTCCACAGGTCAGAAACAGCTGATTTCTATTGCCCGTACGCTCTTGACAGATCCACAGGTCTTGATTTTGGACGAAGCAACGTCTAACGTCGATACCGTAACGGAAGCCAAAATTCAAAAGGCTATGGAGGCCATTATCGCAGGACGGACCAGCTTCGTCATTGCCCACCGCCTCAAAACCATTCTCAACGCGGATGAAATCATCGTCCTCAAAGACGGAAAAGTTATCGAACAAGGCAACCACAGCCAGCTCCTTAAACAGGGCGGCTTCTACGCTGAGCTCTACCACAACCAGTTTGTGTTTGAATAGTAAAAAATAACAGCCAAGATAAGCAGGCCACAATCCTTAAACTTTTAGGATGTGGTTTATCTTGGCTGTTTTTGTAGTATCATTACTGTTCAAGGTGGTTGGTTTTGGTCTGATTGAGCCAAGCATAAGCAATTCCAATAAAGAGGCCGGCTCCAATCCAATTTCCAAAGAAAACAACAATCCACTGACGAAGAATATTTACTATAGTAAAGGTATCTACATTAGTACGAGCAGCATTAAAGGCTAAGAGCATGAATGATGCGAAATTAGCAACTAAGTGTTCGTTGATAAGGAAAACAAACATAAAAATAGCAGATACAATAACAAAGAATTTGGCGGATTGTTCCTTGAGTAGCATATACCCAAGGATAGCCATATTCACAAACATATTGGCAGTAATTCCCTCAAAGAAGTTACTCCAGTCGGATTTTCCTAGTTTGATGGTGACAGCGTTGACAACAAAACTTTCGTTAGATAAGTTAAGGTAGGAGAAGGACTGATTGAAAAGCCAAGCCAGAATGGTAGCACCTACAAAGTTGAAGAAGGTGCAGTAAAGTAACATCAGCGTTACTTTTTTCCAAGTAATTTGCTTATAATAGGCACCAGTCGTTAGATACATCATATTAGATGTAGCCAATTCGCCACCAAAAATAAGAACAAAAATCAGTCCGATAGCAAAGATAAAGGTAAAAACAAAACGCGATAGACTTGGGAATTGACTGGAGATGACATCAGCTCCAATAATACCAACAGCTGTTGACATGGTCAAATAAGCTCCGGCATACATGGAGCGTAAGGCGTAGCGGCTTAGACTTTCATCAAAAAGGGATTCTTTTTTTGAAACTGCAACCGAAATTTTTTCTTGAAATGGGGACATGGGGCCTCCTTGTGACATAATCATCAAAAATTTATTGAAAAATATAGTGGAAAGGGAGCCCCTTCCCACTAGTTTTTATTTGTTAGTGAGCAGATGCACCAGAATTGGCATCTGTTGGTGTGGAAGCTGTATGGGTACTACCTGTATCTGAAGCGCCAGAGGTTGCATCAACATGGGCAGGAGATGCGGTGTTTCCTGCACCCCCCACCAAGCGTTGTCCAGTGGTTTCAAGATACCAATCTAACCATGGCTTAAAATTAAAGATAATTTCATTGATGCCAGCGTAGGACCCGTCAGGATAGTACATAGCTTGGTAGTTATGAGTATTGATAATTTCAGGTGGTGTGCCCGGGACGATTGTTCGAACGTACTCTTGGTTACCATTACGTAAGGTTCCAACAACCCATTCAACATTTTTCATACGAGCAGGTGGTAAAGTGCCGTGAACGGTTGACAAGCGGTTTCCTACTTGCTCTGGGACCCGCTTACCTAACATAGTATCAGGCTCTTGGTGGCTATTGTTGTAATAGAGGAACTGATTGTTATCATCTGCATAGGTCAACTCAAATGGCATGGCGTTGAGGAACATATTGAGTTGGTTAACTGTTAAAAGACCGTTATCTAATTTAACATACGTATCTCCCTCGACAGCGTTGACCAATTTAGAAGCCTTATCCAGCCAGTCTGGGTCATCTGGGTCCACACCTGTGATGGTCGTTGCGATTGGATGGGTACAGTCTAAATCTTCGGGTGCAATTGGCTTGGGTTGTTTCAATTTAGATACAACGCCGACATACTTGATAAAGTTGTCTAGACAGCTTTCCAAGAATTTCACAGTCCCTTCATTGATAATGTTCCCTTTATCATCAAAAGCTTCTTTCGCTTTACCAAGGAGGAATTCATTACCTGGTAACGTGTAGGCATTGACACCTGGAGCGTCCAAAATTTTTCTCAAGTGGACTTGAGCACGAGACGTTCCTTGGTCGTAGTAAGAAGCCCCGATAATCATAACTGGTTTATTTTCAAATGGATGTAAATTGAAACTGAGCCACTCTAGAGTACTCTTAAGAGCAGGTGTGATGGTGTGGTTGTGCTCAGGTGTAGCAATGATGACACCATCAGCACGTGTGATTTTGTTGTAAAGGTATTGGATCGCAAAACTATTAGACTGGTCTTCGTCCTGATTGAACATTGGGACATCTTTGATTTCCAAAAGCTCTAATTCAAATTTTACTTTAAAGTGGCGTTGAATAAATTGCAATAGCATGCGGTTATAAGATTGGTCTGCATTAGACCCGACAATTCCGACAAATTTCATGATTGTTCTCCTCTCTTACAAGTTTTCCCAGTCAAAGTTTTCAGCTTCTTTTTGAAGTAACTCTTTGGCGCTAGACAGTTTACTTGTCATCTTGACAAAGAGACGGAAGTCATCAAAGATGGCATCCAGTTTTTGACTGATTTCTAAATCAATGAGCTCACCGTTTGTATCAAAGGCTTTCATGGAATGAGATAGTAAGAACTCATCTGGTAAAACAGTAGCTTTGAGTTCAGGAGCATTGAGAATTTGGCGGAGTTGCAATTAAGCACGGGAAGAACCGAGCGTTCCGTAGGAGGCACCTGTAATCATAACCGGCTTGTTAAGCATAGGGTAGACTCCATATGATACCCAAGCTAGTGCATTCATAAGAACAGCGGGGATTGAGTGGTCATACTCAGGTGTTCCGATGATGACACCATCAGCACTTTCAATCTTTGCAACTAATTCTTTAACACTTTCTGGCAGTTCACGATTAGCCGGTTTATTGAAGACTGGAAGGTCCTTGATTTCAACCAATTCAATATCAGCCTTGTCTGCGAAATGCTGTTTGATGTACTGCAAGAGTTTGCGGTTGGTTGAGCGAGCGGAGTTGGTTCCGACAAGTCCTAGAAGTTTCATAGCATCTTCTCTCTTTTCTAAATGTAATATCCTTATCATACCAGTTTACAGGGTGGAAAGCAAGCGCTTTCCTGAAATATACAGAAAATGTTCAAAAAATCACGAACTCTTTTGGTATAATAGTATTATGAAAAAAATTGTTTATCTAGTAGCTGGTTTTGTTAGTCTTGCTATTGGCATGATTGGGATTGTTCTACCTATAATTCCAACAACGCCTCTTTTACTTTTGGCTGGATTTTGTTTTGCTAGAAGCTCTAAAAATTTTGAAAAATGGCTACGCAATACAAAAATTTATCAATTTTACGTAGCGGATTATGCTGAAACCAAAGCCATTTCCCGTAAACGGAAAAAACAAATTATCTGGCAAATCTACATACTCATGGGGATTTCCATTTGGTTGGCTCCTGTACTATTTGTCAAAATTGGACTTGGCTTGCTGACAGTCTTTATTACTTACTATCTTTTTTGGGTTATACCAGAGAAATAGATCCAGACTTGCGGATGAAATCATCGTCCTCAAAGACGGAAAAGTTATCGAGCAAGGCAACCACAGCCAGCTCCTTAAACTCAATGGCTTCTACGCCGAACTCTACCACAACCAGTTTGTGTTTGAATAGGGAAGATAGAAAAGGTCTGAAAACCAGATGAGCTGGTTTTCAGACCTTTTCTTGTTGTATCTAAATTGTTCTTGAATATGATAACCTCGGCAGAGTCAATGCCGTATTCGGGTCAGGCCATAGACGACCTGCTTCTGGGTGTGGAAGTACCTCACTTGTGAATGTAGGTTCTTAGCGGAAAGCTTATTCGCAAAGGGTGTAGAAACTATCTAAATCATAAACGAACAATCCGCTGACACTTATCGGCAATATATGGATCGTGTGTGACGATAATTACTGTTTTTCCACTATTATTCATTTCTATGAGAAATTGCAGGATTAAGTCCCTATTTTCCTGATCTAATGATCCCGTTGGCTCATCTGCCAAGATAAGATTGCTTGGTTTGAGTAGAGCACGAGCGATAGCAATTCGCTGTTGTTCTCCTCCAGACAGCTCGGAAATTTTTTGTTTTAGCGTGTTTGCTAGTCCGATTTTTTCTAGTATATTTTTTATGGACTCTTCCTTTTCCTTTTTTGATAATCTGGTATATTTTAATGCCATCAGGAGATTATACTCGACGCTTTCGTTCTCAATTAGAGCAAAATTTTGGAATAGATAGGAAATTTGTTCCCGAATTATTTTTTGAGATGTCCTAGTGTTTACAGGTACGTTTGAATGACCAAATAGGAGGTAATTTCCTTCGTATTCACCGTCAAGCAAGCCAATGATGTTTAGTAATGTTGTTTTTCCGCTACCACTTTTTCCAACAATTGCGACTAGTTCACCTTGTTCAATGTTGAGGGAAAAATCATGTAGGATATGTTTTTGACCAATCTTTTTAAAGATATGTTCTAAATGAATCATAGGTTCTCTCCTTTCAAGTATTGTACAAGATTTTTTTGCTCCATGCGCAGTGATGTAAATAGGAAAATACCCCCATCAGCAATGGCAAATAGTAAAAAAAGTGCAAGAGGAAATAGTGACTTACCAGCTATCAAAATAACTGGAAGAGGTAGCAAATATAGTAGAGTTAGTCCGATTAGAATAGGTTTGTAGCGGTCAAAAAGTGACCATCCTAAAAATTTCATAGTGATGATATGAGATTTTCTCCAAAGAAACATACTTTTTACAATAAAATAGGAAACAACAATGCTCAGTAAGCAGATAATCGCAAACAGGGTGACGAAGTTACGACTAGCGTCTCGGAAACTATCTACACGTCCTTGTTGAATAGATTTTATTGACGAGAACTTGAAATAGCTATCATCAGGTAATTTCTGAAGAATTTGTTCGATTTTTTGTTGATGTTGAGGGGAATTTGCAATTTTGATTGGGCTACTTAGTCCAGTATTTGATAGATGTGCTTTATCTTCCCACGACATATCATTGTCATTGACCAGGCTAATCATTGGATTAGTGAAATTGTTGGATAAGGTTTCATTGTATGGGAAGAATGTCCAGTCGCCGTCATAATAAATGTATTCAACATCTACCTCGCTGACTGTTTTTGCCACTTGTTCTTCATATTTCAGTGACAGAAAACCAATCAATTTTGCTAGATTTTTGTTAGACTCTTCATTCTCTTTCATTGATGCTGGAAAGAGTACAGTCAATTGTTTACTTGTATGTGGAATCGGAAATCCTATACTTTCTAGATAGGTTTTGTTGGCGTATAGAACAGGGATGTCATTAGCCAATGTTGAATGTTCAAATTCTTTAAGATGTGAGAAATTGCCAGGGTTTATGATACTAGAACGAATATAGTAAGTTGGAAGATTTTCTGTCAAATTCTTATATAAGGAGTAATAATATTGATGAGCTTTGTCGGAACCAGACAGGCTATCTTGCCAGAGTTGATTTCCTGATTTTACGGTTTCGAGTGTTAGGAAATCTCCCTGTTTTTCCCATTGTTCTTGATAGTTCAATTCTTGGTGTTCCTCATAAATGCTATTTCCGACACCAATCATCAATATAGTGATAAGAAGTGTGAGACAGCATTTGAAGAAATTATTGATATAGAATCCTGTTTTGAAGGAAACAAATCCTTTTATGATAGATGCGGCGTTAATGCGTTGGATAATTGTGATGACTAAAATGTTGATGAGTAGATAGACTTGAAGGAGGATAAAATGCGCTAACAGCATCATAGCTGTAAAACCTTGAGGCATGTAGTCAAAAAACAGAAACGGTAAACTATTTAGAATGATACTACCGATTCCCATGATTAGTATATTTTGTTTTACATAGCGATAGAAAATCTCTAAGTTACTGTATCCAAGTATTTTTTCAACGCCGATATGTTTGATATCTAAAATTGGTTGGTAAACAGAAGTTAATGAAAGGAGTAAAAATGCGATACAGCAGATGAGTGCTACTAGTAGCAAGTCTCTGTTTATTAATTCTACTGCTGTTTCAAAGGTTGGAGTCAATAGTGTAGAAGAATCAATATTGAAAAAATGACTTAATTCCTGTACGATTTCAGTGTCGTTTATGGATTTTGTTGATGTGACGGTATACTGACCATTTAGTGTATGGGATGTATCTTGAAAATAGTTTTTTAAAGTGATGAGCCGTATCGTCTTGGCCTGCAAAAATGTTGGGATATGCCCTAGTTTGTCGGAGGATTGTATATTTGTATAAGATCCACTTCCGTCTTCGTTAAAAGTAAGTTGCTGGATTCCAAAATCTTTATAAGGAAATGTCTCATGAGAAAAAACACCTGCTTTTATTACCTCGGTGTTGCTATCTGTTTTGACAATTGAAACGTCGTATTTATCAGCAATTTTTTCAAAAAAATGCAGTAAATCCTGTGAAGGAACGGCACTATCGCGTAAATAAAATTGAAATGAATAGTCAGTCGTTCCTAATTCACGTATACGATTGATTTCCTTTGTATAGTGTAGATTTACAACGATAAAACTGACACAACACAGAAGTAGAATCATACAGAAATGGTTTAGCCTTTTCATCTAAACACCTCCTTGTAAACATTTTCCGACCAGCACACCAATAGAGCTGGTCGGAAACTAACTATCTTTTTGAATTTGACTATCAGTCATTTAGCAATTGATGAGTAACAGTTGTTCCCGATTACCCTACTATCAAACATTTCTGAGCATGGTAATCGTTTTTCTCTTAATTTCATGGTCTGTGGAAAACTAATTTCAGTGCATATCAAAAACCATAGAAATATTCCATGCCAGTTGGTGGGATTTTGGTAATAGATGCTTTTGCCCAAATACCTGCGCCTTGGTGTTGACGGTTTTCATGTTGCCCATTTTTTACAGTAGCGGTATGAGAACGTGTTGGATGATGGTAGTTGGAATACCCGTAGGTTCCTGTCCATCCAACTCCATAATGCCATTCACCACCATCGACAAAATCTGCAAAGGCGACTGTGGATACCATTAAACTACAAGCAATTCCCAAGGCAAAACCTAATTTAGCAAACTTTTTCATGATAATTTTCCTTAGTTTCCAGTCATTTTCCTCCTTTCCAGAGTGGTGAGATGGTGGTATCTTATTTATTTGTTGATAATTGGTAACGGCCATGACCACCAGCCACCGCCTAGGAGGTGTGGAACCATGAGGATTGCTAGGTAAGCTAAAAGCAAGAGATAGTTTTTCCAAGTTTTCATAAGAGGACCTCCTATCATTTTGTTTGTTTTTATTTACTATTATGGTATCATGTAGTAAATGTGATTGATGAAAACGCAAACATTTCTCACAGTTTTAGGAGGTTATGATGAGGTGGGATTTTGGAACAGTCTTAAAAGAGATTCGCAAATCAAAAGGGCTTAGCCAGCAGGAAGTTTGTGGGAAGGCTTTGTCACGGACAACCCTATCAAAAATTGAAAACAACAAAGAATACCCGACCATTGCTCACTTTTCCCATATTCTTCGTCAGTTGGATATGACCTTTGCAGAGTTTGACTATATCTGCCATGCCTATCAGCCTTCGGAGCGTTCTTCTATCATCCATCGCTTTGAAAATCTGAGAGGACAATTTTTTTCTGAATCAGGCTGTCAGGATTTTTTGTACCAAGTAGAGCAGTATTTGAAGAGGCAAGAAGATATACGGGTTCAGCGGATAGAACAGCAATTACGTTTGTTGCTATCTATCCTTCAGGTAGGAGATGGGCAACAAACAAAGCAGCTAGCTCAGGAACTCTGGCAAGAGCTAGAAAAGTCAGATACTTGGTATCTGGCTGATTTTCGTAAGCTAAGTCTTATTCTTCCGATTTTTCCTGTAGTCCATTTGGAAAATTTTGTAGATAAAATTTTGCTTTCCTTGGACAAATATAAGAATTTCAGAGACATTCATGTTAGTCATTTGACTTTTCTCTATAACCTATCAACTGTCTTGTTGAGAAAAGAAAAGTATGGCTTGTGTCATCCTGTTATGGAGAGAGTTTATGCCATGGCTCAGGAAAGTATGCGGATTGATTATGTAGGCATGGCCAATGTCCGTATGGGCATCTTTCAACAGGATAGAGAGATGGTGGACAAGGGGCTTACCATTCTCCGAGCCGCAGACTTGCTAGAGATGGTTGAACAGTTGGAGCAAGAAGTCGAGAAGTATTGGGAGATTTTTGGCTCGGAAGAGGTTTGAACTGCTTGAGCTAGTTTATATTTGTAGCACCTGTAGGTCAGGTGTTTTTTTGCTGAAAATCGCAGCCTTTGATGAATTAGTGTATAATAGACCTATGAAAAGACTGAGCGTTCGAGTTGAATTATTTCCCCTAAAAAAAGAAGAAATCCTTGCCTACTTAGATGACAAGGGGATTTTGGTAAATGCCTATTTCAAGACCTACCTAGCTCATCCAACTTATCAAGAAGTGGTGGAGAAACAGAAGTGTTTAGTTGAGATTGTCAGTCTAGCTGATATGGGATTTGATCGGGAAGCAACTGCTCCTCAGATAGAGGAGAGAGCCGTGGAGATTGGTTATCAATTACCACCAGCTCATCTGGGAGTTTATCTTCGGCTGGCCTTGTTGAAACAGGAAGTTAGTCAAGATAATATTCTGTCCCAAGGAAAATCACCAGACGGAGCCATTTGCCTGCTATCGCCTCAGTTGGAAGAAGAATTCGCCTTCCCTCGCAGTGTCTATCTCCGTAAGGTTGACCAAGACTTGTGGCTACGTGCAGCCCGCTTTGATGACGAGTACGCCTTTCCCTTAACAACACTTTTTGCATTTGTGACGAAAAATGCGAATGAATTTGTAGTGGGGAGTGAGCCCTAAATAATTAAAGAGGCAAATATGAAGGAATTACAATTTTTAATTTACCGAGCAGAAAATGACCAAGAAAAGGCTAGTGTTATTGTCAGTGACGAGACGATTTGGGCCAGTCAAAAGGAAATGGCAAGACTATTTGATGTTGGTGTGCCAGCTATCAGCAAACATTTGAAAAATATTTTTGAAGAAGGCGAACTAGATGAGCATTCAGTTATTTCCAAAATGGAAACAACTGCAAGTGATGGTAAAAATTATCTAACTAGCTATTACAATCTCGATGCCATCATTTCCGTCGGTTATCGTGTCAATTCTCAAAAGGCTACTAAGTTTAGGCAGTGGGCAACAACTGTGCTTCGAGAATACATGATTAAAGGTTTTGCCATGGATGATGAGCGTTTGAAGCAAGGCGAAAACCTGTTGGAAAAAGATTATTTCCGTGAGCTCTTAGAACGAGTTCGTTCTATCCGTGCTAGTGAACGACGAATTTGGTTACAAATCACAGATATTTTTGCAGAGATTGCGATTGATTATGACGCTAATAGCTTGATGACTAAGCAATTCTATGCTCATGTGCAAAATAAATTTCATTATGCGATTACAGGTAAAACAGCTGCAGAAATTATTTATGAAAAGGCAGACCACACCAAAGCGAACATGGGGTTGGTAACCTGGAAGCACTCTCCTGACGGACGTATTTTGCAATCGGACGCTCTTGTGGCTAAAAATTATCTGAACGAAAAGGAAATTCGTTCGCTGGAACGTAGTATTTCGGGCTACTTTGACTATCTGGAGCGACAAATTGAACAAGGAAAAACTCAGACCATGCAAGATTTGGCAGATAGTATTGACCGATTTTTAGCCTTTCAAGATTATGAACTTTTAGAGGGGTATGGTCAAATTACAAGGCAGTCAGCCAAGGAGAAAGCTCGGTCAGAATATGCAATTTTTAATAAAACCCAAAAGATAAATTCTGATTTTGAAAAATTACTAGAAGATTTATCCTCAAAATAAGCATTCGAAAGGAAAAATATGAAAATCCGTGGATTCGAACTGGTCAGCCAGTTTACTGATGAAAACTTATTGCCAAAACGTGAGACGGCCCACGCAGCAGGCTACGACTTGAAGGCTGCAGAAACCGTCAGCTTAGAGCCAGGTGAGATTAAGCTGGTGCCGACGGGTGTCAAGGCCTATATGCAGGCCAACGAGGTCCTCTATCTCTACGACCGTTCGTCCAACCCTCGCAAGAAGGGGCTGGTCCTAATTAACTCGGTTGGGGTTATTGACGGCGACTACTACGGCAATCCAGCCAATGAAGGTCATATCTTTGCTCAGATGCGAAATATCACAGAGGAAACTGTCGTGGTGGAAGCTGGCGAGCGGATCGTACAGGCTGTTTTTGCACCCTTCCTCTTGGCTGACGGTGACCAGGCCGACGGCGTTCGGACGGGCGGCTTTGGCTCAACGGGTAAATAGACTACTATGCAGATTTTCTTTGTACGGCATTCCGATCCTGACTACAGTATGTTTGACCAGCATGACAACCCTCGGCTGTACGCAGGTTTTGGACGGGATCTGGCTCCCCTGACTGAAAAGGGAAGGGCTTTGGCCCAGGAAGTTGCCAGCAGTCCTGTTTTTGCTCAGGCTCAGGCGGTTATCGCTTCAAGCGTCACGCGGGCCTTGGAGACTGCAACGTACATTGCTCATGCCCAGCAACTACCTCTCCTGGTTGAGCCCTTTTTTCATGAGTGGCGACCAGACCTGACGGGGCAAAATGCCAGTCAAGATGAGGCTGTCTTAGCTCATCGATTATTTTTGGAAAATAGCGGAGCGGTACCCGAGTCTTCTCCTATTCGTTATGAGACTGCTGCGGAGATGAAAGAGCGATTTTTACAGGCTCTTGAAAAATACAAAGCCTATGACCGAATCGTTATCGTCTGTCACGGTATGCTGATACGCCAGTTTGTTCCCAAAGAAACCATAGCCTACTGCGAAATCCTAGAATACACTCTATAGGAGGAAATCATCATCGCTAAGAAAAAAACAACCTTTGTCTGTCAATCCTGCGAATACCATTCGCCCAAGTATCTGGGCCGTTGCCCCAACTGTGGCTCCTGGTCTAGCTTTGTCGAGGAAGTGGAAGTCGCTGAAGTCAAGAACGAGCGGGTCAGCCTGACAGGTGAGAAGACCCGTCCCATGAAACTCAATGAAGTTTCCTCCATTCAAGTGGCCCGCACCAAGACTAACATGGAAGAGTTCAACCGTGTCCTCGGTGGCGGTGTGGTCCCAGGCAGTCTAGTCCTGATTGGAGGCGATCCAGGAATCGGGAAATCCACCCTGCTTTTACAGGTATCTACCCAGCTTTCTACTATTGGCACGGTCCTCTATGTGTCGGGGGAAGAGTCTGCCCAGCAGATTAAGCTGCGGGCGGAGCGTCTGGGCGACATCGATAGCGAGTTCTATCTCTATGCGGAGACCAATATGCAGAGCATTCGGACCGAGATTGAGAAGATAAAACCAGATTTCCTGATTATCGACTCTATCCAGACCATTATGAGCCCTGACATTTCTAGCGTACAAGGCTCTGTCAGTCAGGTCCGTGAAGTAACCAATGAACTCATGCAGATTGCCAAGACCAACAACATCGCAACCTTTATCGTCGGGCACATGACCAAGGAAGGCACCCTGGCTGGACCGCGGACCCTGGAGCACATGGTGGACACCGTTCTCTATTTTGAGGGCGAGCGACAGCACACCTTCCGTATCTTGCGGGCGGTCAAAAACCGCTTTGGCTCCACCAACGAAATCGGCATTTTTGAAATGCAGTCGCAGGGTTTGGTCGAAGTCCTCAATCCTAGCGAGGTCTTTCTAGAAGAGCGTCTGGACGGGGCGACAGGCTCTGCTATTGTCGTGACCATGGAGGGCACCCGCCCTATCCTTGCAGAAGTGCAGGCCCTGGTGACGCCGACCATGTTTGGCAATGCCAAGCGGACCACGACAGGCTTGGACTTCAACCGTGCCAGCTTGATTATGGCGGTTTTGGAAAAACGGGCAGGCCTGCTCCTCCAAAACCAAGATGCCTACCTCAAATCAGCAGGTGGTGTCAAACTGGATGAGCCAGCTATTGACCTTGCGGTCGCAGTTGCCCTTGCCTCCAGTTACAAGGATAAGCCGACCAACCCACAAGAGTGCTTTATAGGCGAAATTGGTCTGACAGGTGAAATCCGCCGCGTCAATCGGATTGAACAACGGATTAACGAAGCCGCTAAATTGGGCTTTACCAAGGTCTATGCCCCCAAAAATTCTCTGACCGGTATCAAGGTGCCCAAGGAAATCACCGTTATCGGCGTGACCACCATTGGCGAAGTCTTGCAGAAAGTATTCAACTGATGAAATCATTCGGGAGTGACAGTTAGTCGCTCCTCTTTTTGCGACAAATAGTCGGGAATGTGATAAGCTAGGTCTAACCTATTTCTGAAAATTTCAGAAATTCTCATCAGACAAGGAGGTCCTATGTCTTATTTTCAAAACTTTATGAAGGCCAACAAGGCCTATGTTGACCTGCATGGTGATTACCATTTGCCTCTTCGTCCAAAGACCAAGGTGGCTATCGTGACCTGTATGGACTCACGGCTTCACGTGGCGCAGGCCTTGGGCTTGGCTCTGGGTGATGCCCATATCCTGCGGAATGCGGGTGGGCGCGTGACGGAGGACATGATTCGTTCGCTAGTCATTTCCCAGCAGCAGCTCGGCACAAGGGAAATCGTGGTGCTCCACCATACAGACTGCGGTGCCCAGACCTTTACCAACGAGGATTTTGCGGTCCAACTCAAGCGGGATCTGGGAGTGGATGTGGCTGGTCAGGACTTTCTTCCTTTTACAGACATTGAAGAAAGCGTGCGGGAGGATATTGCTCTCTTGAAACAATCTCCGCTCATACCTGACGACGTTGAAATTTCTGGTGCGGTTTATGATGTGGATACGGGTCGTATGACAGAAGTTATATAGGAATACTCAGGAAGTTCGGTTTTTCCTGTAAATTTTATCTGAATGGCCGAGAAATCCTTGACAAGTTTTTTTGAATGAGATAAAATTGTATTATCACAACAGAACAAAAGAGAGATAAATGATACTTGGTTTATTTTAGCTTGTTTTTGGTTTATTATAGCAATCCTGTGGTTAACAGGTACATTTCGTAAAAAATAGGAGGCAACTATGTCAGACAACCGCATGAAATACACTATCGACAGCAATATGCAATTTCCTTTAGTGGAAATTGCCTTGGAAGCTGGTGAATCAGCTTATATTCAACAAGGGAGCATGGTCTACCATACGCCGAGTGTGACCTTGAATACCAAGCTCAATGCGCGTGGTGGTTCAGGTTTTGGTAAATTGATGGGGGCCATCGGTCGGTCAATGGTATCAGGCGAATCTATGTTTATCACGCAAGCCATTTCCAATAGCGACGACGGAAAAATTGCACTTGCGCCTTCAACGCCAGGTCAGGTTATTGCCTTGGAACTGGGGGCAGAGCAATACCGCCTCAATGATGGTGCTTTCCTTGCCCTAGATGGTTCTGCCCAATATAAAATGGAACGCCAGAGTGTTGGGAAAGCTTTCTTTGGTGGTCAGGGTGGACTCTTTGTGATGACTACAGAGGGGCGCGGAACACTTTTGGCGAATGCGTTTGGTTCTATTAAGAAGCTAACTTTAGATGGTGGAAGTATCACCATTGACAATGCTCATGTGGTTGCGTGGAGTCGTGATTTGGACTACAATATCCATATGGAAAATGGTTTCCTCCAATCTATTGGTACAGGTGAAGGAATCGTTAATACCTTTACAGGTTATGGAGAAATCTATGTACAGAGCTTGAACATTGAAACCTTTGCTCAGGTCATTGGCAATCATATTGTCGGTGCAGGTGGTGACGGTGGTGGTGGAAGCACATCATTGCTGGATGCGATTTTTTAAGAAGAAAAACTCTGCAATTTTCAAAATCATATAATAAAAATAAGGTCCCTCGCGTAATGCAAGGGACTTTTCTTAGTTTATTTCTACCACTTACCTATCTAATTTTGCCACTTACTGAAATGCCCTTGTAATTGGATGTCGAACTGGTATAATAGAGCTATCAAAAAGGAGGGAGCTATGAAAGTTAGGGTTGAATTTGATGACAGCTTAGATCAGGTTGAAGTTGTTATCCGAACCAGTCAGCTGGGGCCAGAGATTGAACAGATTCAGCAAGCTTTGCAACAAGTTAGTCGTCCCTCGCTTGTTTTTTACAAGGGGAGCAGCGAGTATTTTCTGTCATTGGGTGACATACTTTTCTTTGAAACGGACGGAACCAAGATTTTTGCTCATACAAGCGATGATGCCTACGAGGTTAAGATGAAACTCTATGAACTTGAGGAGTATTTGCCTATCTACTTTTGTCGGGTAGCTAAGTCAACTATTGTCAATAGCAAGGTAGTTTATTCGCTAGATAAGTCCTTCTCAGGCACCAGTCGGATTTCCTTCTATAAGACTCACAAGGAAGTTCACGTGTCGCGACATTATTACCATTTATTAAAAGAAAAGTTACAGGAAATGAGGTAGGAAGATGAAACGTTTTATGATAGGTTGTTTAGTGATTGGATTAGCGGTCTTGGTATTGCTAAGGGATTCCTTAGGCTTACATCTGGCCATGCCGTTTTGGACAACTGTTTGGTTTGTTTTAACCTTTGTGACGGGTTTTCACCGTTTGGTGAAGCAGGATTGGCTTGCCAGTATCTTTTGTTTCGGTCTGGCTTTTATAGCGGTGAACTCAGTTTACGATTGGGTGAAGTTTGGGACTTGGAATATGGTTCTATCGCTTGTTCTTCTTTGCCTTGGCTTGAAACTGATGCTTAAGCCGAAGAAGCGTAGACTGGCTCATGGAGTTGGTACAGGAGTGATTGGCGATAAGGGGCGTGATACAGCTTTTGGTTCCTCGACTCGTTATATCCATGAGGAGAATTTTATTCATGATAGTGTGGATGTAGCCTTTGGAGCTAGCACAGTCTATTTTGATCAGGCGGTGATTCTGGGTGATAAGGCAGATTTTCATATCGATGCGGCCTTCTCAAATATCACACTCTATCTACCTGCTGACTGGCAAGCGGTTGTAAAGTTGGATAGCGCCATGTCAACAACTAACAACTACGCATCTGAGCCAAAAGAAAAGGTTCTCTTGGTGACGGGGGATATGGCATTTTCTACATTAAATATTTACTCTATGTAAAAGAATAATCGCAGAGGAAAGTCTATCCAGGCTCCTCTGTAAAATAAAAAGTCGGAATATTCTGGAAATTATTCAAAAGAAAGGGATTCTCATGAAAAAAATTTTGAAAAATGCTACTTACCTATGGGTACTGACTGCGGATATGTTGTCCAATTTTGGCGATGTGGTCTATTATCTAGCCTTGATGAACTATGTTTTACTGGTGCCCAACAGCCGTCTGGCTCTGGCAATCGTGACCTTCTCGGAAATCTTCCCTAGCTTTATGGGGCTCTTTACAGGCTATCTGGCAGATAAGACGGTCAACAAAATCAGCACTATCAAGCTGACCCTACTCTTTCGTGTTCTTCTATACCTCATCCTCGGATTCTGCATGGGCTTTGAGCCAGCCCTCTGGATTGTCGTGGTGGCTACAACTTTCAATGTCTTTGCAGACTTCGCTGGCTTTTATGAAAACGGCCTCTATACACCTCTGGGATTACGCGTAGCGCCCAAGGAAGAGCGGGAGCAGTACTCGGCCTTTCGCCAGACCGTGACCAGCCTCCTCAACATCGCCTTTCAGGCTCTCTCTGCCCTCTTGGTCGGCCTCCTCTCCTACCAAAACCTGGCCTTTCTCAACGCCGGCACCTTTTTAGCCTCCCTCCTCATCATGCAGCTGCTGACACCAGTCTTTCGCAAACTCCTGACGGAGCAGCCTTTGAAAATAGCAGAGCAGCCGATCCAGACTGAGCAAAAAACCAAGAGACCAGGCATTCTAGCTTCCTTCAAGCAAGCCATCGTGGAGCTGCGCAAGATACCCGAGTTCCGCCTGGTCCTGATTACCAATCCTCTTATCAACGCCTGTGGAGCGATTCTCTATCCTATTCTGGTCCTGCTGATTAGCGAAGACCCAGACCTCGTCTTCCTCAATGTTGAAACAACCCTTGCCCTGACCATTCTGATCTTCTTTATCGGACATATTCTGGGTTCGACCTTAGTCTTTACCCTTTTCAAAAAGACCAGCATGGTGACGCTGGAAGTGGCAGCCACCTTCTCTCTTCTTGGCGTGTTTGTCGGAATGTTGCTTCATCAACTGCCAATTATTTTCTTCTTCCTTACTACAATGGGAATTAGTTCTGGAGCTAGTGGACCTAAGTTTAACGCTAAGTTTGTCAATTCTATGCCAGAGGAGCAGTTGGCGACCATTGGCGGAGCGGTATCAACCTATTTTATGCTAGGTCAAGCCTTTACTCGACTGCTGGTATCAGGTTTGGTCTTGGTATTAGCCGTCGATCAGATTAGCGGACTTTTCCTAACGGCAACTGGCTTCTTGGTCCTCTATGTCCTCTACTGGCTGGCACGTAATCAAAAAACACCTCAAAATCAGTCTGCTTAGGCTGATTTTTCTATCTTCTTATTACGTTCTGTGCTATAATGTTCTTGATTGAAATTTTACAGGAGAGAAACATGACTAAACCAATTCGTGTGCGTTACGCACCAAGTCCAACGGGACTTTTGCATATCGGAAATGCCCGTACAGCATTGTTCAACTATCTTTTTGCCCGTCATCACGGCGGTACTTTCCTTATTCGTATCGAAGACACAGACCGCAAACGCCATGTGGAAGACGGCGAGCGTTCTCAGCTTGAAAACCTGCGTTGGTTGGGTATTGATTGGGATGAGAGTCCAGAAACTCATGAGCAATACCGTCAATCAGAGCGTTTGGATATTTACCAAAAGTATGTTGATCAGCTCTTGGCAGAAGGCAAGGCCTATAAGTCTTACGTGACAGAAGAAGAATTGGCGGCGGAGCGTGAGCGTCAGGAAGCTGCGGGCGAAACACCTCGCTACATCAACGAATACCTGGGTATGTCTGAAGATGAAAAAGCAGCCTACATCGCAGAGCGTGAGGCGGCTGGCATTGTCCCAACGGTTCGCTTAGCTGTCAACGAAACAGGTATCTACAAATGGAATGACATGGTTAAGGGCGAAATCGAGTTCGAAGGTGGCAACATCGGTGGTGACTGGGTTATCCAGAAACGTGACGGCTATCCAACCTACAACTTTGCCGTGGTGGTAGACGATCATCTCATGGAAATCTCGCACGTTATCCGTGGGGACGACCACATTGCCAATACACCCAAGCAACTCATGGTCTATGAAGCACTTGGTTGGGAAGCACCAGAATTTGGTCATATGACTTTGATTATCAACTCTGAGACTGGTAAAAAACTGTCCAAACGTGATACCAACACCCTTCAGTTTATCGAAGATTACCGTCGTAAAGGGTACATGCCTGAAGCTGTTTTCAACTTTATCGGTCTCTTGGGTTGGAACCCTGGTGGTGAAGAGGAAATCTTCTCTCGTGAGCAATTTATCCAACTCTTCGATGAAAATCGCCTCAGCAAATCACCAGCAGCATTTGACCAGAAGAAAATGGACTGGATGAGCAATGAGTACATCAAAAATGCTGATTTGGAAACTATTTTCAACCTTGCCAAACCATTCTTGGAAGAAGCGGGTCGCTTGACAGACAAGGCAGAAAAATTGGTGGAACTTTACAAGCCACAAATGTCATCTGCGGATGAAATCGTTCCGCTGACAGACCTTTTCTTCTCTGATTTCCCAGAATTGACTGATGAAGAAAAAGAAGTCATGGCAGGCGAAACGGTACCGACTGTCCTCAATGCCCTCAAGGAAAAATTGGAAGCCATGACGGACGAAGATTTCCAACCAGACAACATCTTCCCACAAATCAAGGCTGTTCAAAAAGAAACAGGCATCAAGGGCAAAAACCTCTTCATGCCAATCCGTATCGCCGTTTCAGGTGAAATGCACGGACCAGAGTTGCCAAATACCATTTACCTACTCGGCCGTGAAAAATCCATCCAGCATATTGATAATATGTTGAAGAGTTTGTAAGATAAATAATCCCCGCTGTCTCGTGACGGCGGGGATTTTGTTATGGCTTCGAGCCAGTTTTTCTCGTAGAGAAAAACAAGAAAACCACCAGCTATGCTGGTGGCTTACAAGGCTTTGAGCTTCCATTTCTTTTTCCTGATATAATCTAATTGTTCAGGTTAGATAAAGGAGGAAAAAGAAATGGCTAAAACCAGTTACAGTTTATCACATACCAAATGGATGTGCAAATATCACATAGTTTTCACACCTAAGTACCGTAGAAAATCCATTTACTACAAAATAAGGCAGGGCTTAATTGATATTTTCCGTCATCTATGTCGATACAAAGGCGTGGAAATTATTGAGGGACACATGCTGCCAGACCATGTTCATATGCTTGTCTTGATACCCCCAAAACTTTCGATTTCCGATTCTATGGGATATTTGAAAAGTAAAAGTGCTCTAATGATATTTGATAAACACGCTAATTTGAAATATAAGTATGGAAATCGAAAGTTTTGGGCTAGAGGCTACTATGTTAGTACCGTTGGGC
>NZ_JAOTGK010000009.1:0-67758 GCF_044427155.1 Streptococcus sp. 2022WUSS083
CATCACTCGCTTAATGGAGACGTTAGGGGAGCTTTATTTTTAATAGTATCGGGAAGTAGCTCAGCTTGGTAGAGTACTTGGTTTGGGACCAAGGTGTCGCAGGTTCGAATCCTGTCTTCCCGATTATATTATTTTGGCGGTGTAGCTCAGCTGGCTAGAGCGTCCGGTTCATACCCGGGAGGTCGGGGGTTCGATCCCCTTCGCCGCTATATACTCTTGTTTGCTGGACCTTTAGCTCAGCTGGTTAGAGCTCTCGGCTCATAACCGAGCGGTCGTAGGTTCAAGTCCTACAAGGTCCATATTATTGGAGGATTACCCAAGTCCGGCTGAAGGGAACGGTCTTGAAAACCGTCAGGCGTGTAAAAGCGTGCGTGGGTTCGAATCCCACATCCTCCTTTTCTACTACCGCGGGATGGAGCAGCTAGGTAGCTCGTCGGGCTCATAACCCGAAGGTCGTAGGTTCAAATCCTGCTCCCGCAATTTCTTTAAGAATTTGGCTCGGTAGCTCAGTTGGTAGAGCAATGGATTGAAGCTCCATGTGTCGGCGGTTCGATTCCGTCTCGCGCCATTAATTTAACTTTGTCCAAGTTTATTATCTTGGGCGCGTAGCTCAGATGGTTAGAGCGCACGCCTGATAAGCGTGAGGTCGGTGGTTCGATTCCACTCGTGCCCATATTATATTGATGGAGAATTACTCAAGAGGCTGAAGAGGACGGTTTGCTAAATCGTTAGGTCGGGTAACTGGCGCAAGGGTTCGAATCCCTTATTCTCCGTAGTGAACGAGATTATCGCTTGATATTCTCGTTTTATTGTATCTTGGTGAGGGTCTATTATGAATAAATTTTCAAAATTAGTAGTAGTTGTTTCTATCTTTTTATTACTATCATTTTCTCTTTTGTTTGTGACTTTCTCTAAGGGGTTACAGGTACCATATTTAAATAATATCGTTAGTGTTGTTGTAACGCCAATTCAATCGGTTATTTCAGTACCTACTAGATTTTTTTCTGAGCAGAAAGATGTCTTGACAGATTTGATGAATGCTTACGAGGAAAATAAACAATTAAAGGAAGCTATTATGAGCCTTGAAGGGATGGCTGCTGAAAATACTAGCTTGAAAGAAGAGAATGCATCGCTTCGTAGCAGTTTAGGTGTGGTATCTGATTTTCCTGAAAAACAACTTATTCCAGGAACAGTTTTAGTGAGGACTCCTTCATCGTGGTTGGAGCATATTTCAATTAATATTGGTGAGACTAGTGGTGTGACATCTAATGCACTTGTGGTTGCTAATGGTGGATTAGTTGGCATCGTGAGTTCATTGAGTTCAGATTCGGCGGTTGTTACCTTATTTACGAATTCGGATGAATTCACGAAGTTGCCTGTGAAAATTTCTGTTGATTCTAAAGAAATTTATGGTATTTTATCGGGCTATGATGCAGATACAAATAGTTTTATCATTAATCAGTTGAACTCAGCTGATGAAATTGCAGTGGGTAGCAATGTTGTAACGAGTGATTTGGCTGGTGCGACTCCGGCAAATGTCCAAATTGGTAAAGTTTTATCGGTTAAATCAAATAGTAACAGTTTAAATAGAGAAGTATATGTTGAGCCGACAGCTAGTTTTTCAAACATTTATTCGGTTTTAGTGGTAGGTCAAACAAATGCGCAATAAAATGATAGAAATATTCATGTTTCCCATCTTGTTCTTTATTTTATTACTTGATGGACAGATTTCAACGTTGGTAACAAATTGGTCGGTCGGATTATTTACTATTTCAAGTCATTTGGTACTTATGTTAGCTATTTTTTATGCTAACTATGTATCCCTTGGTTTTTCATTATTCATATTTACTTTACTAGGTTTGGTATATGATATTAGTTATCTTAATCTGATTGGTATTGCTACTACAACTCTTCCTTTAGTTTTGTATTGCATCTATTTCTTCTTTCAAGGTGCTGTCAGCAAGCGAGGAATTAATATTTTGATTTTACTAGTAGCTATTTTTCAATTTGAATTTATTAGTTACTCATTTGCTCGCATTTTTCATATAACAAACTTGTCTGTGTTTATCTTTGTTTTTAATAAATTACTTCCAAGTCTACTATTCAATTTGGCCTTATTTTTCGTACTACAACCGTTATTTGAGCGTTTATTTGGAATAACAAACAAGACATAGAAATGTAATAATTGCGTAATATACTTACGCAATTTTTTTGATAAAATGAGAGAGTCAGAAAGTATAGAGGAGTTATGTTCGGATATGAAGAAAAAAATCTTGGCTACAATTATGTTAAGTACAGTCGTTCTATCTAATGCTAATTATGTAGCTGTGATTAGTGCGAATGATGTAGATAGTCAGATTGCAGCAAAAAATCAACAGATTAGTGAGTTGACAGTACAACAAGCTGAAGCTCAACAACAAGTTGATGCTATTCAAGGACAAGTTGATGCAATTGTTAGTGAACAGGCGAAATTAACAGAAGAAAATACTCGTTTGGAAGCAGAATCGCAGACATTGGCGGCAGATATTGAGCGTTTGTCAGCTGATATTGTGTCACGTGATGGTGCTTTAAAGGAGCAGGCGCGTAGTGCTCAAGTTGATGGCTCTGCTTCAAGCTATATTAATACAATTTTAGATTCAAAATCAATCGTTGATGCTGTTTCTCGTGTTAATGCAATGCGTGAGATTGTTTCAGCTAATAACCGTATGTTAGAACAACAAAAGGCTGATAAAGAAGCGATTGTTGAAAAACAGAAGGCAAACCAAGAAGCAATCACTACTTTGGCTGCTAATCGTCAGAAATTGGAAGATGATGCCCAAGTATTGCAAGTACGTCAAGCTGAATTAGAAGCTGCTAAGTTAAATTTGGCTGTGCAGAAAGCTACTGCTGAAGACGAGAAGAATTCATTACTGGAGAAAAAGGCAGTAGCAGAGGAAGCGGCTCGTCAAGCGGCCGCTCGTCAGGCTGAGTATCAAGCGCAACAAGCTTCTCTAGCGCAACAACAAGTGGCTTCAGTATCGGCACCTGTTGTGTCAACTCCAGTAGCAACTACAGTGACTGAAACGGTTGCAGCCCCTACTCAGACAGTATCACAATCTACACCAACGGTAAGCACACCTACAACGTCTACATCATCAGGTTCAGGTAGTTCAGCGGCAGTAAATAATGCGCGTTATGACGCTTCATCTTACCCAGTTGGTGAGTGTACTTGGGGAGTTAAATCTCAACTTTCATGGGTTGGTCCTTACTGGGGAGATGCTAAACAGTGGTTAGCATCAGCTCGTGCAGAAGGTTTTAACACTGGTTCTATTCCAAGAGAGGGTGCAATTGCTGTTTGGACAGGTGGCTATTATGGACACGTAGCTGTTGTTACGGCTGTTCAATCTTCAACAAGTATCCAAGTTGTTGAATCAAACTACATGGGTCGTCGTTATATTGGTAACCATCGTGGTGGTTATTTCAATCCAACAACGACTTCTGAGGGAGCAGTTTACTACATTTACCCTCCATATTAAGAAATTTTCAAATAGAGCGTGTGGATTTGCGCTCTATTTTTGTTTGAAAAATGAAGGAAAAAGGGTTAAAATAGTAAAGGTAGAAATATATAGGAGGCTGTCATGGCGTTTACTGACTTAAAATTGTTCGCTCTTTCGTCAAATCAGAAGTTAGCTGAACAGGTGTCGAAAAAAATAGGAATTCCTCTGGGAAAATCAAGTGTTCGTCAATTTTCAGATGGTGAGATTCAGGTAAATATTGAGGAATCCATTCGTGGAACTCATGTGTATATTCTTCAATCCACTAGCTCACCAGTTAATGATAATTTAATGGAAATTTTGATTATGGTCGATGCTCTTAAACGTGCATCTGCTGAATCAGTAAACGTAGTAATGCCTTATTATGGTTATGCACGCCAAGACCGAAAGGCTCGTGCACGGGAACCAATTACATCAAAATTGGTGGCTAATATGTTGCAGACAGCGGGGGTCAATCGTTTGTTGACAATTGATTTGCATGCTGCGCAGATTCAGGGATTCTTCGATATTCCTGTTGATCATTTGATGGGTGCTCCATTGATTGCGGATTATTTTGAGCGTCGTGGTATGGTAGGTGATGGCTATGTTGTTGTATCACCTGACCATGGTGGTGTGACACGTGCCCGTAAGTTAGCACAGTTCTTGAAGACACCGATTGCTATTATTGATAAACGCCGTAGTGTTGATAAGATGAATACATCAGAAGTGATGAACATTATTGGCGATATTAAGGATAAAACTTGTATCTTGATTGATGATATGATTGATACTGCGGGTACCATCTGTCATGCAGCGGATGCTTTGGCAGATGCAGGGGCAACAGCTGTTTATGCTTCATGTACGCACCCAGTATTGTCAGGGCCTGCTATGGATAACATTAGTAAGTCAGCAATTAAGAAATTGGTTGTTCTTGATACAATTGAAATTGCAGAAGATCGCTTAATCGATAAAATCGAACATATTTCAACGGCAGAATTATTAGCGGAAGCGATTATTCGTATTCATGAAAAACGTCCTTTGTCACCTTTGTTTGAGGCAAGTCGTGTTAAATAGGTATGAGAAGAGTCAAATGGCTCTTCTTTTTTACATTTATTTTCAAAATGTATTATAATAGTTTTATATGTTTTTGAGGTGGCAGAATGGATTTATTAAATCGTTTTAATAAGAATTTGAATCAGATTGAGGTTTCGATGATTCGTCAGTTTGATCAGTCTATTTCGGATGTTCTAGGGATTTTGAAACTAACCTTGGGAGAGCCTGATTTTACAACGCCTGATCATGTTAAAGAAGCGGCTAAGGCTGCTATCGATGCTAACCAGAGTTATTATACTGGAATGGCTGGTCTTTTGGAATTGCGTCAGGCGGCAGCTGAGTTCGTAGCAGAAAAATACAACCTGCACTACAATCCAGAAACAGAAATTCTTTCTACGATTGGTGCGACGGAGGCTCTATCAGCAAGTTTAGTTGCTATTTTGGAAGCTGGTGACACGGTACTTCTACCTGCTCCTGCCTATCCTGGCTATGAGCCGATTGTCAATATGGTGGGAGCAGATGTTGTTGAAATCGATACGACGGCAAATGATTTTGTGTTGACACCTGAGATGTTGGAAGAGGCGATTATTGAGCAAGGGGATAAGCTAAAAGCTGTCATTCTCAACTATCCTGCCAATCCAACAGGTGTGACCTACTCACGTGAGCAGATTCAGGCCTTTGCGGATGTCTTGCGTAAGTATCCTATCTTTGTCTTGTCGGATGAGGTCTATGCGGAGTTGACTTACACTGGTCAGCCTCATACTTCGATTGCGGAGTTTTTGCCAGAGCAGACTATTTTGATTCAGGGGTTGTCCAAGTCCCATGCTATGACAGGTTGGCGGATTGGCTTGATTATGAGTCAGGCTCCCATCATCGCTCAAATCATCAAGAGCCACCAATATCTCGTGACAGCGGCGTCAACTGCTATGCAGTATGGTGCGGTTGAGGCCTTGAAAAATGGTAAGGATGACGCTCTTCCGATGCGGGCGGAGTATGTTAAGCGTAGGGATTACATCATCGAGAAGATGACGGACTTGGGCTTTAAAATTATCAAGCCTGATGGGGCTTTTTACATCTTTGCCAAAATCCCTGCGGGTTACAATCAAGATTCTTTTAGCTTCTTGCAAGACTTTGCGAGAAAGAAAGCGGTGGCCTTTATTCCAGGTGCGGCCTTTGGTCAATATGGAGAAGGATATGTGCGAATTTCCTATGCAGCAAGTATGGAGAAAATTCAAACAGCCATGGCTCGTTTGAAGGAATATCTAGAAGAAAATGGAACGAATTGAAACTAGGGGATTAGTCCTTTACAATCGGAATTTTCGAGAATATGACAAGCTGGTCAAGATTTTTACAGAGAAGGCTGGCAAGCGAATGTTTTTCGTGAAACATGCCTCTAAGTCCAAGTTGGTAGCTTCTATCCAACCTTTGACCTATGCGGATTTTATCGTTAAAATCAATGATGATGGTCTGTCTTATATTGAAGATTTTCATCAGGTACAGCCATTTAAGAATATTAACGGTGATATTTTTAAACTTAGCTATGCTACCTACATCTTGGCCTTGGCAGATGCGGCCTTGCAGGACAAGGTCTATGACCCAGCCCTCTTTGCATTTTTGGTCAAGACCTTGGACTTGATGGAGTCGGGTTTGGACTATGAAGTTCTGACCAATATCTTTGAACTTCAGCTCTTGAGACGATTTGGTGTCAGTCTGAATTTTCATGAGTGTGCTTTTTGTCATCGGGTAGGTCTGCCTTTCGACTATTCCTACAAGTACAGCGGGGTCTTGTGTCCGCAGCACTATCAGGAAGATGAGCGACGGGCTTATCTGGATCCCAATGTTCCCTATCTACTTGATCAATTTCAGGCTATTTCCTTTGATGAGCTGGAAACCATTTCCATCAAGCCTGAGATGAAGCGAAAATTACGGCTTTTTATTGACCAGCTGTACGAGGAATATGTGGGGATTCACTTGAAATCCAAGAAATTTATAGATGATTTGTCTTCTTGGGGGCAGATTATGAAACCAAGAACAGAAAATGAGGAAACAGAATGAAACGTATTGCAGTAGATGCTATGGGTGGGGACCACGCCCCTCAGGCAGTGGTAGAAGGTGTCAATCAAGCCTTGGCTGCCTTTCCAGATATTGAAATTCAGCTCTATGGCGATGAGGCAAAAATCAAGCAGTATTTGACAGCGACAGAACGTGTCAGCATCGTCCATACGACTGAGAAAATCAATTCAGATGATGAGCCTGTCAAGGCGATTCGTCGGAAGAAAGAGGCTTCTATGGTCCTAGCGACCAAGGCTGTCAAGGATGGTCAGGCAGATGCGGTCTTGTCAGCTGGAAATACAGGTGCTCTTTTGGCGGCAGGCGTCTTTGTCGTCGGTCGCATCAAGAACATCGACCGTCCTGGTCTTATGTCCACTCTTCCTACTATGGACGGTAAGGGATTTGATATGATGGATTTGGGGGCAAATGCTGAAAATACAGCTCATCACCTCTATCAGTATGGTATTCTTGGTTCATTTTACGCGGAGCACGTGCGTGGTGTCAAACAACCTCGTGTGGGACTTTTGAACAACGGTACGGAAGATACCAAGGGCACGCCAGTTCACCAAGAAGCCTATAAACTCTTGGCGGAAGACAAGTCGATTAACTTTATCGGAAATGTGGAGGCGCGTGAGTTGCTCAACAGTGTGGCGGATGTGGTCGTGACGGATGGTTTCACGGGAAACGCTGTGCTGAAAACAGTTGAAGGGACTGCAAAATCCATCGTTGGTCAGTTGACGGGCTCTATCAAGAGTGGCGGTCTGCGTGCTAAATTGGGAGGCTTGCTGGTCAAACCAACCTTGAAAAAGGCCTTGGGGGCTATGGACTATAAAACTGCAGGTGGTGCTGTCTTGCTTGGTCTGAAAGCACCTGTCATCAAGGCGCACGGATCCAGCGATGCCCAGTCGATTTTCTATACGATTAAGCAGACGCGTTCGATTTTGGAGGCTGGCATTGTTGAAAAATCAGTGGAGAAATTTTCAGTAGTGGAGGAGAGTCATGACTAGAGAGCAGGTCTATCAGCGGGTTGTTGAATTAATTCAGGATGAAAAGGGAGAAGATTTTCAAGTTCAACCTGAATCTACTTTGGCAGATAATATTGCAGCAGATTCAGTAGAAATCATGGAATTTGTTCTTAATTTGGAGGATGAATTTCATGTAGATGTCCCAGATGCTGCTATTGAGCATTTTGAGGTCCTATCTGATATTGTTGATTTTATTTATGAAGAAGTAAAAAAACGTTCGTAGTTTACGGGCGTTTTTCTTTGTTTTTTCCTAAATAACCGTAAATTTATTGTGAATACGAATATTGTGTGTTAGAATAAACGAAAAGACTAGAATATTTTACGAAAGGCGAACATTCTCATGAAAACAAACCTTCTCTATTCAGGAAAAGCCAAAGACATCTACGCTACGGCTGATAGCGACCAGATTGTTGCGGTTTACAAGGACCAGGCGACAGCTTTTAATGGTGGTAAGAAAGAACAGATTTCTGGCAAGGGACGACTTAACAATCTGATTTCATCCTTGATTTTTGAAAAGTTGAATGAAGCTGGAGTCAAGACGCATTTTATCAAGCGTTTGTCGGATACGGAGCAGTTGAATAAGAAGGTGGAGATTATTCCTCTTGAGGTTGTTTTGCGAAATGTGACAGCTGGGTCTTTCTCAAAACGCTTCGGTGTGGAGGAAGGGATAGCCTTACCTACTCCTATCGTGGAATTTTACTATAAAAAAGATGAGTTGGACGATCCTTTTATCAACGATGAACACATTGCCTTTCTAGAACTGGCTAGTCAGGACCAAATCGCCTATATCAAGGAAGAAACAAGACGAATCAATGAATTCTTGAAGGACTTGTTTGCTCAGATTGGGCTGACTTTGGTGGACTTCAAGTTAGAATTTGGGGTTGACTCGTCTGGTCAGATTTTATTGGCGGATGAGTTTTCTCCTGATAATTGTCGTTTGTGGGATGCGGATGGCAACCATCTTGACAAGGATGTTTTCCGTCGGGGTCTCGGGGAGTTGACCGAGGTTTACGAGGTCGTATTGGCAAAGTTACAAGAAGTGAAATAAGGATTGGAAAAAATGGCGAAGCGGATTTTTGTTGAGAAGAAGGCGGATTTTCAGATTAAGGCGGAGGCTCTTCGCAAGGAGTTGACTCATAATTTGCAGTTGACAAGCCTGTCAAGTTTGCGGTTAGTGCAGGTTTACGATGTCTTCAATCTTGAGGAGGACTTGTTAGAGCAGGCCATCAAGCATATCTTTACCGAGCAGGTGACGGACAAGGTCTTGTCGGAAGCTGAGCTAGGCTTGGAAGGTGCTGTATATTTTGCAATTGAGGCTCTCCCTGGTCAATTTGATCAACGTGCTGCTAGTAGCCAAGAGGCTCTCCTTTTATTGGGTAGCCGTCAGGAGGTGCGTGTCAATACAGGTCAGCTTTATATCTTGAATGGCAATGTGCAGGAAGAAGAGTTAGCTGCTATTAAGAACTATTTGCTCAACCCTGTGGATTCGCGGTTCAAGGACTTGGATGTTCCTTTGGTGGCTCAGGAGTTTTCGGTGTCAGATACCGTCATTCCAAGCTTGGATTTCTTTGCTGGTTATGGGGCGGAAGAGTTTGCAACTTACAAGCGAGAAGCTGGCTTGGCTATGGAAGTGGAAGACCTGCTCTTTATTCAGGACTATTTCAAGTCAATCGGGCGAGTGCCAACTGAGACAGAACTCAAGGTCTTGGACACCTACTGGAGTGACCACTGCCGTCATACGACATTTGAAACAGAACTCAGGTCTATTGACTTTTCAGCTTCAAAATTCCAAAAGCAATTGCAGGCGACCTATGACAAGTACCTGGCTATGAGAACTGAGTTAGGTCGGACAGACAAACCGCAGACGCTTATGGATATGGCGACCATTTTTGGTCGTTATGAGCGGGCAAACGGTCGTCTGGATGATATGGAAGTGTCGGATGAAATTAATGCCTGCTCGGTGGAGATTGAAGTGGATGTGGACGGCGTGAAAGAGCCATGGCTCCTCATGTTCAAGAATGAAACCCACAATCACCCGACAGAAATCGAGCCTTTTGGTGGAGCCGCAACCTGTATCGGTGGAGCTATTCGTGATCCTTTGTCAGGACGTTCCTATGTCTATCAGGCCATGCGAATTTCAGGTGCGGGTGATATTACCCAGCCTCTGACAGCAACTCGCCCAGGAAAATTGCCACAGCAAATCATTTCTAAAACAGCAGCACATGGTTATTCTTCATACGGAAACCAAATCGGTCTTGCGACAACTTATGTGCGTGAATATTTCCACCCAGGATTTGTCGCAAAACGTATGGAACTAGGTGCCGTGGTCGGTGCTGCTCCTAAGGAAAATGTAGTCCGTGAAAAACCAATCGCAGGCGATGTGGTCATCTTACTGGGTGGCAAAACAGGTCGCGATGGTATCGGTGGGGCAACCGGCTCGTCCAAGGTACAGACAGTTGAGTCTGTCGAAACAGCTGGTGCGGAAGTCCAAAAAGGAAATGCCATTGAAGAACGCAAAATCCAACGCTTGTTCCGCAATGGTGATGTGACTCGCTTGATTAAAAAATCAAATGACTTTGGTGCAGGCGGTGTCTGCGTAGCTATTGGGGAATTGGCAGACGGTTTAGAAATCGACTTAGATAAGGTACCTCTAAAGTATGCCGGTTTGAACGGAACGGAAATTGCTATTTCTGAATCGCAAGAGAGGATGAGTGTGGTTGTTTGTCCAGAGGACGTAGATGCCTTCATCGCAGCCTGCCGTCAGGAAAATATCCATGCAGTTGTCGTAGCCAAAGTGACGGAAAAACCAAACCTAGTCATGACTTGGAATGGACAAACCATTGTTGATTTGGAGCGTTCCTTCCTTGATACCAACGGCGTCCGTGTAGTCGTCGATGCCAAGGTAGTTGACAGCTCTGTCAACTTGCCAGAAACACGTAGAACTTCCGCTGAAACGCTACAGGAGGACTTGAAAGACCTTCTATCAGACCTCAACCATGCCAGTCAAAAAGGCTTGCAGACGATTTTCGACTCATCTGTTGGTCGTTCAACCGTCAACCACCCACTCGGAGGTCGCTACCAGTTGACACCGACAGAAAGTTCAGTGCAGAAGTTGCCTGTCCAACACGGTGTGACGACGACGGCTTCTGTCATGGCTCAGGGCTATCATCCTTATTTGGCAGACTGGTCACCTTATCACGCTGCAGCCTACGCAGTCATTGAAGCAACAGCTCGCTTGGTAGCAACAGGGGCTAAGTGGTCCAAGGCTCGCTTTTCTTATCAGGAATATTTTCAGCGAATGGACAAGCAGGCAGAGCGTTTCGGTCAGCCAGTAGCAGCACTTCTGGGCTCTATCGAGGCTCAGATTCAGCTTGGCCTGCCATCTATCGGTGGCAAGGACTCCATGTCTGGTACCTTTGAGGACTTGACAGTTCCGCCAACCCTGGTTGCCTTTGGTGTGACCACGGCAGACAGCCGCAAGGTCCTCTCGCCTGAGTTCAAGGCGACTGGCGAGTACATCTATTACCTTCCAGGTCAGATTTTGTCCGAAGACATTGATTTTGCCCTGATGAAGTCTAATTTTGAGGCTTTTGAAAAATGGCAGAGCGATTATGTGATTACGGCTGCTAGTGCAGTCAAGTACGGCGGTGTCTTAGAAAGTCTAGCCCTCATGTCCTTTGGAAACCAAATCGGAGCAAGAGTCGAGCTTGCAGACCTTGAAACTAGCTTGACAGGTCAGCTTGGCGGTTTTGTCTTCACATCGCAAGAAGACATTCCAGATGCTGTGAAAATTGGACAAACCACTGCTGACTTTACACTTCTTGTCAACAGTGTCAACCTGGCTGGACTAGACTTGCAAGCAGCCTTTGAAGGTAAGTTAGAAGAAGTTTACCCAACAGAATTTGAACAGGCGACAGAGTTGCAGGATATTCCGGCAGTTACAAGTTCAGCGGTTATAAAATCCAAAGCAGCCGTTGAAGTGCCTGTAGTTTACATCCCAGTCTTCCCAGGAACTAACTCAGAATATGATTCAGCTAAGGCCTTTGAACAGGCTGGTGCTAAGGTTAATCTGGTGCCATTTGTAACCTTGGATGCAGAGAGCATTGAAAAGTCGGTTGATACTATGGTTGACAATATTAACAAGGCACATATTCTTTTCTTCGCAGGTGGGTTCTCGGCTGCAGATGAGCCAGACGGGTCTGCCAAGTTTATCGTGACCATCTTACGAAACGCCAAGGTCCGCTCTGCTATTGACAAATTCATCGAAAAAGGTGGCCTCATCATCGGTATCTGTAATGGCTTCCAGGCCCTTGTCAAATCGGGCTTGTTACCGTATGGAAACTTTGAGGAAGCGGGTGAAAGCAGTCCGACCCTCTTCTACAACGATGCCAACCAGCACGTTGCCAAAATGGTAGAGACACGGATTGCCAATGTCAACTCTCCGTGGTTGGCAGGTGTTCAAGTTGGTGATGTTCACGCTATCCCAATATCTCACGGAGAAGGAAAATTTGTGGTGACGGACGAGGAGTTCGCTATCTTGCGGGATAATGGTCAGATTTTCAGCCAGTACGTTGACTTTACAGGTCAGCCAAGCATGGATTCTAAGTACAATCCAAATGGATCTAGCCATGCCATTGAGGGCATTACCAGTCGCAACGGTCAGATTATCGGGAAAATGGGGCATTCGGAGCGGTATGAGGACGGTCTTTTCCAAAACATTCCAGGTAAGAAAGACCAAGAACTCTTTGTTTCAGCGGTTCGCTATTTTACAGGAAAATAAATATGACATACGAAGTTAAATCACTCAACGAAGAATGCGGTGTTTTCGGCATTTGGGGACATCCGCAGGCTGCTCAGGTTACTTATTTCGGACTTCATAGTTTGCAGCACCGAGGTCAAGAAGGGGCAGGGATTTTAGCCAATGATGGTGGGTGTTTGCGTCGCCATCGTGGAACAGGTCTGATTGCAGAAGTCTTCAAAAATCCAGTAGATTTAGAAGCCTTGACAGGAACGGCTGCTATTGGTCATGTCCGCTATGCAACTTCTGGCTCTGCTTCTATCAATAATATCCAGCCCTTCCTCTTTGATTTTGCAGATATGCAGGTGGGTTTGGCACACAATGGGAATTTGACCAACGCGGTCAGTTTGAAAGCTGAACTTGAAAAAAATGGTTCCATTTTCTCTTCTTCTTCTGACACTGAAATTCTCATGCACTTGATTCGCCGCAGTCACAATCCAGACTTCATGGGAAAAATCAAGGAAGCCCTCAATACTGTTAAAGGTGGCTTTGCCTACCTGATTATGCTGGAAGACAAGCTGGTAGCAGCTCTGGATCCAAATGGCTTCCGTCCTTTGTCGATTGGAAAGATGAAAAATGGTGCCTGGGTAGTTGCTAGTGAAACCTGTGCTTTTGAAGTAGTGGGGGCTGACTGGGTGCGAGATGTGGAGCCTGGTGAAATTGTCATCATTGATGATTCAGGGATTCAATATGATAGCTATACAAGAGATACGCAACTGGCTGTTTGCTCTATGGAGTATGTCTATTTTGCTCGCCCAGATTCGGTAATTCACGGGGTCAATGTCCACACGGCCAGAAAAAACATGGGTCGTCGTTTGGCCCAGGAATTTCAACATGAAGCGGATATCGTGGTTGGTGTACCAAACTCCTCCCTATCTGCGGCTATGGGATTTGCAGAAGAATCTGGTTTGCCAAATGAAATGGGGCTAATCAAAAACCAATATACCCAGCGGACCTTTATTCAACCAACTCAGGAATTGCGGGAGCAGGGTGTGCGCATGAAGTTGTCAGCTGTTTCAAGTGTTGTCAAAGGCAAGCGCGTGGTCATGATTGACGACTCTATTGTTCGCGGTACAACGAGCCGCCGCATTGTCCAGCTTCTTCGTGATGCAGGTGCAAAAGAAGTCCATGTGGCTATCGGCAGCCCAGAACTCAAGTACCCGTGTTTCTATGGTATTGATATTCAGACCCGTCGGGAGCTGATTTCAGCCAACCATACCGTTGAGGAAGTCTGTGAGATTATTGGGGCAGATAGTCTGACCTACCTTTCTCTTGAGGGGATGATTGAAGCCATCGGCATCGAAACCGATGCGCCAAAAGGCGGGCTCTGTGTAGCCTACTTTGACGGAGAATTTCCAACGCCTCTCTATGACTATGAGGAAGAATACCTTCGTAGCCTAGAAGAGAAAACGAGTTTCTACATTGAAAATGTCAAGTAAAGACAGAGGTGTCAACGTTACTTGACAGACCTGTAAACTGTTGAAAGGAATCAAAATGACAAATAAAAATGCCTACGCCCAATCGGGCGTTGACGTCGAAGCGGGATATGAAGTTGTCGAACGCATCAAGAAGCATGTAGCTCGTACAGAACGCTTGGGTGTGATGGGAGCCCTCGGTGGTTTTGGCGGGATGTTTGATCTAACCAAACTGGATGTCAAAGAGCCAGTCTTGGTATCTGGGACAGACGGTGTGGGCACCAAGCTCATGTTGGCGATCCAGTACGACAAGCACGACACCATTGGTCAAGATTGCGTGGCTATGTGTGTCAACGACATTATCGCAGCAGGTGCAGAGCCGCTTTACTTCCTCGACTACATTGCGACTGGAAAAAATGAACCAGCCAAGCTGGAGCAGGTGGTTGCAGGTGTTGCGGAAGGCTGTGTCCAGGCTGGTTGTGGCTTGATTGGCGGTGAAACGGCTGAAATGCCTGGTATGTACGGCGAGGATGACTATGACCTGGCTGGCTTTGCCGTCGGCATTGCGGAGAAGTCCCAGATTATCGACGGCAGTAAGGTCCAGGAGGGCGACATTCTCCTCGGACTAGCTTCCAGCGGCATCCACTCCAACGGCTATTCCCTGGTCCGTCGTGTGTTTGCGGATCTTGCTGGCGACGCTCTGTTGCCAGAGCTCAATGGCAGAGCTCTTAAGGATGTCCTCTTAGAGCCGACACGTATCTATGTCCAGCAGGTGTTGCCTCTGGTAAAAGCAGGGCTGGTCAATGGTATTGCCCATATTACAGGCGGTGGTTTCATCGAAAATATTCCCCGTATGTTTGCGGACAACCTTTCAGCTGAAATTGAAGAAGATAAGATTCCAGTCCTCCCAATCTTTACGGCCCTTGAAAAATATGGCCACATCAAACATGAAGAAATGTTTGAAATCTTCAATATGGGAATCGGCTTGGTCCTGGCAGTCAGTCCAGACAAGGTTGACAGTGTTTGTCAACTAGTTGACGAGGAAGTTTACACCATTGGTCGCATCATTGCCAAGGAAGATAAGAGTGTGGTCATCAAATGAAACGAATAGCAGTGTTTGCATCAGGCAACGGCTCCAATTTCCAAGTCATCGCAGAGCAGTTTGAAGTAGCTTTTGTCTTTTCAGACCGTAGAAATACCTATGTCTTGGAACGGGCTGAAAAACTAGGGGTGCCTGCCTTTGCTTTTGAATTAAAAGAGTTTGCAGATAAACAGGCCTACGAAGAAGCCCTTATCCAACTATTAGACAAGCACCAGATTGACTTGGTGGTCTTGGCAGGCTATATGAAGATTGTGGGACCAACCCTGCTGGCTCAGTATGAAGGTCGGATCATCAATATCCACCCCGCCTACTTGCCTGAATTTCCAGGAGCCCATGGTATTGAAGACGCCTGGCAGGTAGGCGTATCTGAAAGTGGCGTAACAGTCCACTGGGTTGACAGTGGCGTTGACACAGGACAAATTATCAAACAAGTCCGTGTACCCAGACTGGCTGAGGATACCCTGGAAACCTTCGAAGCTAGAATACATGAAGCAGAATACCAACTCTATCCAGCAGTATTGGAGGAGTTAGGGGTAGTGAGGAGATAGAGATGGGATTATTTGATTTTTTCAAGAAAAAAGAGCCTGTCGAGGAACCCGTTCCAATGGCTGAACAAGAGGCGGTGGAAGATGATGACAGTGCCCCAGGTTGGGATGCCATTACCACAGCTTTTGAAAGGGTCTATCCAGATCAGCTCAATCCAAAACACTATGGTACGATTAGTAAATATATTCTAGGTGGAACCGATCCTCTAGATGGTATTAGTGTCTATGATGCAGGGGATTTTTGGCATTTTGTCAGCTATGGTCTGTCCGAACTGTATTTCAAAGAAAGTGAAGATAGCGACTATAGTGGCTATGGCATTGAGTTCACCTTCAAACTCAAAAAATCAGATGCTAGCGAAGACGATGAGGAAGAAATTCGTTGTGTCTGTGGCAACTTGCAAAGGCTGGCTCGCTATATTTTTGAAACAGGAAATGTGATTTTTCCCAACCAGTATATCTATACCAAACAGACAGAAGGGATTGACGTGATGCAAACTTCAGCCCTAACGGGCTTCGTTTCCTTAGCTGATGATTTGGTACCTGAGATAGATACGCCTTTTGGTAAAGTGGAGTTTATCTGTTTGGTGGGAGCGACAGATGCTGAATTAAAAGCCATAAATAACCAAGAAAAAACTGTTGAGGATATTGCTTCAAAACTAGGAAATCAGCTGACGAATTATAACCGTCAGTCTGTGGTATAAATATAATTTCTCAAGCTAAGCTCGCGACCACAAGTCGCCACCAAGATATTTCTTGCTATGGTTTAAGTCTCATGACAGTTTGCTGGCAGGAGACAGAGGATTTTTGAAAAAATAAGAAATGAAATACCAAGGGCGATTGCTTGTGTTCCAGTCGCTTAAGAGAAATACCAAAAAAGAATAAGGAGAAATCATGACAAAACGTGCGTTAATTAGCGTATCAGACAAGGCGGGCATTGTGGAGTTTGCCCAAGAATTGACCAAGTTTGGTTGGGAAATTATCTCCACCGGTGGTACCAAGGTTGCCTTGGATCAGGCTGGTGTAACTACCATCGCCATTGACGATGTGACAGGTTTTCCTGAGATGATGGACGGTCGTGTCAAGACTCTTCATCCGAAAATACACGGTGGTTTGTTAGCACGTCGGGATTTGGATAGCCACCTACAAGCAGCCAGCGACCATGAAATCGGCTTGATTGACTTGGTAGTGGTTAACCTTTATCCCTTCAAAGAGACTATTTTACGTCCAGATGTGACCTATGATTTAGCGGTGGAGAATATTGACATCGGTGGTCCCTCTATGCTTCGTTCGGCAGCCAAGAACCACGCCAGCGTAACAGTTGTAGTGGATCCGACAGATTATCCGACGGTTTTAGGGGAAATTGCAGAGCAGGGGGAAACGAGCTATGCAACACGTCAGCAACTGGCTGCAAAGGTATTTCGTCATACCGCAGCTTACGATGCCTTAATAGCAGATTATTTTACCAAGCAAGTAGGGGAAGATAAGCCTGAAAAATTAACCATTACTTATGACCTCAATCAGCCTATGCGTTACGGTGAAAATCCCCAGCAAAATGCGGATTTCTACCAAAATGCCCTTCCAACAGATTATTCGATTGCAGCTGCTAAGCAGTTAAATGGTAAGGAGCTGTCTTTCAACAACATTCGTGATGCGGATGCAGCCATTCGGATTATCCGTGATTTTAAGGACCGTCCAACTGTTGTGGCTCTCAAACACATGAACCCCTGTGGTATCGGGCAGGCAGAAACCATTGAGAAGGCTTGGGATTACGCTTATGAGGCTGATCCAGTGTCGATTTTCGGAGGCATCGTCGTACTGAACAGAGAAGTAGATGCTGCGACGGCTGAAAAGATGCACCCGATTTTCTTAGAAATCATCATCGCACCGAGCTACTCGGCAGAAGCGCTAGCTATTTTGACCAATAAAAAGAAAAATCTTCGGATTTTGGAGTTGGCCTTTGACGCACAGGATGCGAGCGAAGTTGAGAAGGAATTCACAGGTGTTGTCGGCGGGCTCTTGGTACAGGATCAGGACGTGGTGGTGGAAAGCCCCGCGGACTGGCAGGTGGTGACCGAGCGTCAACCGTCCGAGCAGGAGTGGGCGGCCATGGAGTTCGCTTGGAAGTCCTCCAAGTACGTCAAGTCCAACGGGATCATCATCACCAATGACAAGATGACTTTGGGCGTGGGACCGGGGCAAACCAACCGTGTGGCTTCCGTCCGTATCGCTATCGAGCAAGCTAAGGACCGTTTGGAAGGAGCCGTTTTGGCGTCGGATGCCTTCTTCCCATTTGCTGATAATGTGGAGGAAATTGCAGCGGCAGGAATCAAGGCTATCATTCAGCCAGGTGGCTCTGTCCGTGACCAAGACTCCATTGACATGGCCAACAAGTACGGATTGACCATGGTCTTTACAGGAGTCAGACATTTTAGACATTGAGGGTTTTGGAATAAGAAGAGCTAAAATACCTTTGGCTTTGTTTAAGTAAGAGAAGCAACATTTATAGTCAATCCTAAATAACATTGGTAAATAACATTTCTTTTTCATAATCTTCAAAGCCTAGTGGTTACTGGGCTTTTTTGGTATAATTAAAAGAAAAGGATTGACGGAGAATTTTGTAAATGAGAAAAGATGTTGCTGTTTATGAAATTACAGATAGTGTGAATGAAGTTGAGTTGACAACTGAAAAAGTGAGGAATATAGCCGAAATTTTTGATACCATTATAGGTGAATCAGGAAAAAAGGCGACTCATTCAAAAATTAGAGCGGAAATTATTGATGATAATAGTATTTTAGCTAAATTTTCAAAGGAAAATAATTTTGATATTGAACGATTTGCACATAAATTGTTATATTCAGAAAGAGCTGAATCAACTGGAAAGAGAAGTAAGGGGATTCGAGAAGGTTTTCTTTTTGTAAAAATACATAATGGAACATTGACGCTTTTGAAGTTAGAGAAAACTTCTGTCGCCGATAAGGAAACGTTTAAACTAGATAGTCAGTTGGGGACGGATAAACATTATTATAAAGCTTGTCTATATCTTGGAGATTTGCATAACATATCTATTATCGACAAAAGTAAAAAAGTTGCTTCGTACTGGTTAAATGATTTTTTGGGACTTAAAGAGTTTCGAAATGATAAAGTTAATACATTAGAACTGATTGAGCTAGTTGAAAATAAACAATTATTCTCTGAAACTGTAAGAAACTTACCAGAGATTAACGAAATTGTAAGTGAAACTAAAAATTATATTTTTGAGAGTGCTCAGTTTGATAAGACTGAATTGCTCGGTCGCCTGCCTGTTGCTAAGTTATTGGATTTAGATTTGTCATTGCCAGACGTGGAAAGTGTAGTGTATTCCACGGAGTCTTCAGAACTTGATGCAAATTTTATGATTTCTCAAGATGCTCTGAAAGAAAAATACCATAAGACTATAACTATTTCGGACACTACAGTATTAAAAACACATAACCTTGAAAAACTACAGAGGCAACAACTAATTAAGTTGGACGGCAATCAGTTAATACTAACAGTTCCAAATGATTATATTGCTGAGGTTAAAAAGGATTTAGGTATTTGAGATGACTAGTGGGCGTTGGGTAGGAACTTCTTACGAGATAGATGTTATTCCAGATAACCAAGGATTAATAAATCTTTTAAAAGAGATGAATATCGGGACTATAGATGAGGAATCCTCAAAATATATAGTCTATAATGATGATAAGAGTCTAGCATTTTTACCAGAGAAATATATCGAAGAACAAATCTTTTTTAATAACTATATTGATTATTTTAAAGGGAAAGATTTTACAACTGACTTTAGTATTTTTAGTATAGACAAGAAAATTCAGTCAGGAGATTATAGGGAGGAAGTAGAAAAGTATAAAGCTATTACTAAGCAAAATAATATTGTTCGCTTAAGTCCAGAAATTAACAATATTTCTGTCAGATTATTGAGTAGTTGTCAAAATGATAACCCGAAAGTTCGTTTAGTGACGATGATTTATATCTTAATAATGTTATCGACAAATATTGACTATGACTCGGAATCAATTTTTACTTTCAGAGTTCAAAGGGATGAGCGTGTTGTGGTTAAAACATTAGATTTTAGAGAAGCAGCAGACAAGGATTATGAGCTGTTACTATCAATTTACAATTGGATTTTATTTGAAGAAGGATCTGAATATGCCTATAAGCAAAAATTAGAAATTGTAAGGGAACAGTTGCTGAGGTTCAATTATCAACTCAGCCATCAAATATTATTTAGTGCTAAAAGTATATTTCAGCGAGTTATTCGACAGGAAACAGATAAATATTTTGAGGAAATTGGTAATTTAAAGAACGACTTTTTTAAACTAATTAGTAGAGAAAATGACTTGTATCGTTCGTTGCATTTAAAGATTATTGGCTGGCTTTCAGCTATAGGAATATTAATTTTTGAGGAAGTCAAGGATTATTCTGGTCAAAACATATTATACGATTTATTTTTCAAGGCTAGTTCTAAAATTAGTATTTTGATATTTCTTCTCATCATTGCGTTAGTATCTATAATGGCTACCTATTTTATAGAAATTGCCGCTTTGAAGAAAGAGCACAATGAAACGAGACAATTCTATACTGAAGGGCTAATGTTTGATGAAAGGGATTTTGATGAAAGAGTATCTGCACCAATGGTAGATTGTAAATATATTTCTGCATTTGTTGTTTTATTGCTCATACTTCTTTTAAGAACATTGTTAGTTTATTGCCTATAGCTCTGCACAACTCTTGTGGTGCTTTTTCCATTCCCGAACATTCTTCTGTTCTTTCTATCAAAATACGTCTGTTTTTGCTATACTGTTTATAGAAAATCCGTTTTTGAGGTGTGAAAAATGAAACTCTTGGTTGTTGGGTCTGGTGGTCGTGAACACGCTATTGCAAAGAAGTTGTTAGAGTCTAAGCAGGTGGAACAGGTCTTTGTTGCTCCTGGAAATGACGGGATGACATTAGACGGTATTGAATTGGTCAATATCGGGATTTCCGAACATTCTGCCCTCATCAACTTTGCAAAGGAAAATGATATTGCATGGACTTTTGTTGGTCCAGATGATGCTCTGGCAGCAGGTATCGTTGATGATTTTGAACAGGCGGGACTAAAGGCTTTTGGTCCGAGTCGTCTCGCCGCGGAGCTAGAGTGGTCAAAAGACTTTGCTAAGCAAATCATGGTCAAATACGGCATTCCAACAGCAGCCTTTGGCACATTTTCCAACTTCGAAGAAGCCAAAGCCTACATCGAAGAGCAGGGTGCACCAATCGTGGTCAAGGCGGACGGCTTGGCACTGGGCAAGGGCGTAGTCGTGGCGGAAACCGTCGAGCAGGCGGTCGAAGCGGCACGGGAGATGCTCTTGGACAACAAGTTCGGCGACTCGGGTGCCCGCGTGGTTATCGAGGAGTTCTTGGCGGGTGAGGAGTTCTCGCTCTTTGCCCTGGTCAACGGTGACCAGTTCTATATACTGCCGACAGCCCAGGACCATAAGCGTGCTTTTGACGGCGACCAAGGTCCCAACACAGGCGGTATGGGAGCTTACGCTCCTGTTCCCCACCTGCCTCAAAGCGTGGTGGAAACAGCGGTTGACACCATTGTCAAGCCCATTCTGGACGGTATGATTGCGGAAGGGCGGTCTTATCTGGGTGTACTCTATGCTGGCTTGATTCTGACCGACCAAGGTCCCAAGGTCATCGAGTTCAACGCCCGTTTTGGTGATCCAGAAACCCAGATTATCCTGCCTCGCCTGACTTCTGACTTTGCTCAGCACATCGATGACATCCTCCACAAACGCCCGACCCAGCTGACTTGGCTGGAAAGTGGCGTGACACTGGGCGTAGTCGTGGCTTCAAATGGCTACCCTCTGGACTACGAAAAAGGCGTAGAGTTGCCAGTGAAGACTGAGGGCGACATCACGACCTACTATGCAGGGGCTCGTTTTGCGGAAAATAGCAGAGCACTGCTATCAAACGGCGGTCGGGTCTATATGCTAGTCACCACAGCAGACACCGTCCAAGAAGCCCAAGAAAAAATTTACTCGGAGTTGAAAAATCAAGATACGACAGGCCTCTTTTATCGGACAGATATTGGAAGCAAGGCCGTGAAATAAGGGACAAAGAAAAGGAAAGACAAGCATGAATATTCCAATTTCCATCATCATGGGGTCTAGTTCTGACTGGAAAACCATGAAAAAAACAGCCGATGTGCTGGACAAATTTGGCGTAGCCTATGAAAAGAAAGTAGTGTCTGCCCACCGCACACCAGACCTCATGTTCCGTCACGCTGAGGAAGCGCGTGGCCGTGGCATCAAGGTCATTATCGCAGGAGCGGGCGGTGCGGCTCATTTGCCAGGTATGGTAGCAGCCAAGACCACCCTGCCTGTTATCGGTGTTCCTGTTCAATCTCGTGCCCTCAGCGGTGTGGATTCCCTCTATTCTATCGTGCAAATGCCAGGTGGTGTGCCTGTTGCGACTATGGCGATTGGCGAAGCAGGTGCTACCAATGCAGCCTTGACCGCTCTTCGCATTCTCTCCATTGAAGACCAAACCATTGCGGCTCAGCTGGCGGATTTTGCCAAGGAACAGGAAAAAATTGCGGAGGCGATGACAGATGACCTCATCTAAGACAATCGGAATTATTGGCGGCGGTCAGCTAGGGCAGATGATGGCTATTTCCGCTATTTACATGGGGCACAAGGTCATCACGTTGGATCCCGCGGCGGACTGCCCAGCCTCCAAGGTCAGCGAGGTCATCGTCGCTCCCTATCACAATGTGGCGGCCCTCAAACAGTTGGCGGAGCGGTGCGATGTCCTGACCTACGAGTTTGAAAATGTCGATGCCGACGGACTGGACGCGGTCATCAAGGACGACCAGCTCCCTCAAGGGACAGACCTCCTTCGCATTTCCCAGAACCGCATTTTTGAGAAGGATTTTTTGGCAAAAAAAGCTGGCGTGCAAGTCGCCCCCTACAAAGTCGTCACATCTAGCCTAGACCTAGAAGGATTAGACCTCAGCAAAAACTATGTCTTGAAAACAGCCACTGGGGGCTACGACGGACATGGCCAGAAGGTCATTCGAGAAGAGGCGGACTTGGTAGAGGCTAGTCAGTTAGCCAACTCTGCCGAGTGTGTATTGGAAGAGTTTGTGAATTTTGACCTGGAAATCTCCGTCCTTGTGTCTGGGAATGGCTCCGACTATACCGTCTTTCCTGTACAGGAAAATATCCACCGCAATAATATTCTTTACAAGACTATCGTGCCTGCCCGTATTTCAGATGAACTTGTTGAAAAAGCCAAAATCATGGCCCTGCAAATTGCAGACAATCTCCATTTGGCAGGCACCCTCTGTGTTGAAATGTTTGTAGCAGGTCAGGACATTCTGGTTAACGAAATCGCCCCTCGACCACATAATTCGGGGCATTATTCTATTGAGGCCTGTAATTTTTCACAGTTTGATACCCATATTCGAGGCATCCTAGGACAGCCTCTACCTCCTATCCGCCTGCTTTCTCCAGCAGTTATGATTAACGTCCTCGGACAAGACATGGAATCAGCCCAAACTTTTCTTCAAGAAAACCCTACCGCCCATCCCCACTTTTATGGTAAACTAGAAGCGAAGCACAATCGCAAAATGGGACACGTGACGGTGTTGGGGGATAAAAATGAAGAGATGAGAGGATGTTGATATGGGAATTTCTAAAGAAAAGATCAAAAAAATTCAAGATAAATTTTCAAGTCTTGGTTACCATATTGATAAACAAGTTAAAGAAGCCGGTGAGGGAGTTGTCTTTAGTGCGTGTAATAATGATAAAGAAAAATTTGCGATAAAAATTATAAAAGAAAGAGATACGAAGAGGCAGGAAAGGTATCAGCAAGAAATTGAAAGTGTTCAACGTCTCAAACACCCTATTTTAAGTTAGATAATATTGAGAAAGAATATGAATTAAATTATCATAAAAATATTGGATTTAGTGTTTCTACTGAATTAAAAAATTTAGCAGCTCGCTATAGGATTCTTGATATTTGTCGTGAAAAATTTATTCATGAAGCTCGATACGAATCCGGCCCCTCACTTTCATTTCTGGATGAAAATAAAAATAAAAATCTTTATGATAGGTTGGATTCGATTCTTCAGAAATATCCAGTCCCAGAAAATAAACTTTATGGAGAAATTAAAAAATATTTTTCAACATTCCTAGATTATCATGCAGAAGAAGTTTTGAAGGAAATTGAAAATCCAGAAATAATGTATGAGAAGGTGTTTTATCATATAGAGGATGCACCGATACTTTGGTTAAGAACATTCTTGTTAAATTTAGGAATTGACCAAGAAGAGTTAAAAGACAATATATTTATAAACTGGGATAGAACATCCACCTACTCTAGTAATGATACCGAGTTATCTTTGTTAAAAAAAGAAGCAGAATTTGATAAAAAACAAATTGAGTATATCAAATCCATATGTCGGGAATTAGCTACTCGGTGGAATGTGTCGTATGATTATCTTGATAACGAAACTATAAGATTTATATTTAATGACATAAGTCAATTTGAAAACTTTAGAGACCTTGGATTTGAGAAAACAAAGACTAATCGAAATTTGCAGCTAGATTTCAAAGATGATATTATTAATAAGTCAAAAAATATTGATAATGAAATTATTATAGATTTGGGAATTTCTTGGGATATTGATGTGATTTTGGCAAAAGTATTTGATTTTAAGGAGATGCATTAATCTATTAATAGTGAATTAATCTAAATATTTACAACTTAAGGAGACAATATGATCAATCGTTATTCCCGTCCAGAGATGGCGGCTATTTGGAGTGAAGAGAACAAGTACAAGGCTTGGTTGGAGGTGGAAATCCTCGCTGATGAGGCTTGGGCTGAGTTGGGTGAGATTCCCAAGGAAGATGTGGCTTTGATTCGTGAGAAGGCGACTTTTGACATCGACCGCATTTTAGAGATTGAAGAGGAAACCCGTCACGATGTGGTGGCTTTCACCCGTGCGGTTTCGGAAAGTCTTGGTGAAGAACGCAAGTGGGTCCACTACGGTCTGACATCGACCGACGTGGTGGACACGGCTTACGGCTACCTTTACAAGCAGGCCAATGACATTATCCGTCGTGACCTTGAAAACTTTACCAATATCATCGCCGACAAGGCTCGTGAGCACAAGTACACCATTATGATGGGTCGGACTCACGGTGTCCATGCGGAGCCAACGACCTTCGGTCTTAAATTGGCGACTTGGTATAGCGAAATGAAACGCAATATGGAGCGTTTTGATGTGGCAGCTAAGGGCGTTGAAGCTGGTAAAATTTCAGGTGCGGTTGGTAACTTTGCTAACATCCCTCCATTTGTGGAAGAGTATGTTTGTGGCAAATTGGGCATTCGTCCGCAGGAAATTTCGACTCAGGTTCTTCCTCGTGACCTCCACGCAGAATATTTCTCAGCCCTAGCCTTGATTGCAACGTCTATCGAGCGTATGGCGACAGAAATCCGTGGACTACAAAAATCTGAACAACGTGAAGTCGAAGAGTATTTCGCCAAAGGCCAAAAAGGCAGCTCTGCTATGCCCCATAAACGCAACCCTATCGGCTCTGAAAACATGACCGGTCTGGCTCGTGTGGTGCGTGGTCACTTGGTGACGGCTTTTGAGAATGTGGCTCTCTGGCACGAACGCGATATTTCCCACTCGTCAGCGGAGCGGATTATCACGCCGGATACGACTATCCTCATCAACTATATGCTCAACCGTTTTGGTAATATCGTCAAGAACTTGACTGTTTTCCCAGAAAACATGATTCGCAACATGAACTCAACATTTGGTCTGATTTACAGCCAGCGTGTCATGCTCAGCTTGATTGAAAAAGGCATGACCCGTGAGGAAGCCTATGACTTGGTGCAACCAAAAACCGCACAGTCTTGGGATAATCAAGTGGACTTCAAGCCCCTTCTCGAAGCAGATGAGCGCGTGACAGCCAAACTCAGTCAGGAAGAAATCGATGAACTCTTCAACCCAGATTACTATGCTCAGCGGGTTGATGACATCTTTGAACGACTTGGATTATAAAAAAAATTAAAATTCTTTGGATTTTCCAGAGAATTTTTTTATTTACTTGCGAATAAATAGGTGAAGGGGAAAACAAGCTCCTTCCGCTAGACAATCATTCGTGAGGGGATGAGCAGAAAGTCCAGCCTAGCTTCTCAGAGTTCGTATCAACATTTCAGCGCAGTGGTTGATTGGCAGATTCGTTCGCGTTTCACGCTCCAAATCTGACCTAATCAACTGTGCGGGGGTGGGAAGACGAACTCTTTAGATTGGTCGAGTTCTGTCCCACTCCCAAAAGTTTACGAATAGATAAGTGTGGGGGGAAGCAAGCTCACTACTAATTCAAAAAAAGTAAGATTTTTTCAAAAAAATGACAACGATTTGCGAATAAGTAAGTGAGAGGGAAAACACCCCTCAAGGAGATACACGCTTGAAAAAATAAATCATTTTCCAAATGTTTTACGAATAAACAAGTGTAGGAAAAATGAAAGGAGAAGAAGGATGAAAAAGAAGTTTAAGATTGTAAACAAACGTACAACGATTGACCTCGGGATTATTAAGTATAGTTACCGTCGTGGTCGTCATACCTTGTAAATAGGTTAGTAAATCAAATTGTTAAAGTAATAGGAGGAAATAGAAATGAACAAATTTTTTAAGAAAAATAAACGTGTAACAATCGATCTAGGTATTATCAAATACACCTATCGTCGTGGTCGTCATACTTTGTAAACAGATTAGTAAATTATATTATTTGTAAATTTTTAAAGAAAAAGGAGTAAAAATGAAACAATTATTTAAGAAGAATAAGCGCATCACTATTGATCTAGGTATTATCAAATACACTTATCGCCGCGGTCGTCACACTTTGTAAAAAGAACTTGATAGCTAATTTGATTTAGCTATCAATAAGATGGGAATTTGTTACAGTTCCTATCTTATTGATAAAAAGGGGAAACAATATGAATATGTTTAGGTCTATTTTTAAATCGATTATCTATAGAAGAGATGTTGCTTTGTTCTATGCCTTTGCTGGTTTACCAATCTTAGTTCCTATATTGTCTAAATTTTTGGTAGGTGTAAAAGCTGAATATACAGATAATTTTTTAGATTTTCTAGGGGCAGCATTGGCAACACAGGATGGGATTGTGTTACCAACATTGCTGTTATCCTTGATAATTTCCGCAGTTTTTAGGGATGAGATTGATAGTGGTATTCTATTTTTATATAAAGATCTGAATAGAACCCGACTTTTTAATGCAAAAATCATTAGTTTAGTGGCGATGTATGCCTCTTATGTCCTTCTAACAATGCTGACAAGTGCGATTGCTTATTTTGGTTTCTTGAATGCTTCTGGAAAAGTAGTATCGGATGATTGGAATAATGTACAGTCCACTCTCCTATCTATTTTTGCAACAATTTCAATCAATGTTATCGGTATTCTATTGGTTGCCATGGTTTCTATCAAAGCCAAATCCTTACAGGCAGTTTTAGCAGGAGTTTTTTGGTCGCTGTTTACAACAACTGCACCATTTCTCACTGGAGTTCGTTATGTCGTACCGAATGGCTATGCTCAGATGAAACTTAATCAGCCACTGCTTGCATGGTCCTTGGTAGCAGCTGTGAACACATTTTATATTGTTGCTATCTATCTCAAAGGCCGTTCGAACTTTGAAAAACTGGAGTTTTAGAGGTATTTTATGGTAATTCGCTATATTAGACCGGTTGCCTTATCCATTGCTTTGATTATTTTAGCATCAATTTCTTATCTTCTAGCAACATCTATGGTTTTGTTTAGTCCCAGTCAATTTTTACAGGTAGCCTACCTATTTTCTATACTGGTTGGAATGCCAGTAGGGTTTATTCTACTTCCATCTATGTTAACCAAGCGTTATCAACTTTGTCAGGAGCTATCGGAAGTAAAGTTCAGTTGGAAAATTTTTGTTTTGCTGGCTATTGCAATTTTCCTGATCAATTTCTGGTTTATTCAAAGTGAAGAATATGTCAATCAATTTATTATTGCGACTTGTGAAGAATTCTTGTTCCGTTATCTTATCTACCGTATTCTAAAAAGTGAATACCCTACTTGGCTAGCTATGTTGGTCACTTCTCTCTTGTTTGGAGTTTTGCTACATATGAATTATCCATTGTTGGATAATCTAATCATTCGAACTCCACTAGGTTTATTGTTCTCTGTGTTAGCTACACGTTTTGGATTGCAGTATGCTATCGGAGGACATTGGATCTACAATCTGTTGGTTTCGAGATTTCCATTTTAATTGTGAGGGTTATGATGATATTTATTCTACTATTGAGTTTATTTTATACTTGTTTGACAGTTGTAAGTTCGCAACTACTGTTAAGCCTTTCGGTTCCTATTTTGTTATTGTTGACCTATTTGCTACCACCCATTGTCAATTCAATCTGTTTAGGATTGCTAAAGGATAATTCTTGGAAAGCATGGTCAGCAGGCATTTTTCCAACAATGTCAATGATATTTTATGCTGCTTTTGCCTACATTACGAGTAGCAATGGTCAGTGGGCTCAGTTTTCTCAACTGAATACAGTTTCAGACGATGTCATGAGTGTTGAGGTAGCTAGTGATCTGTTAGCTCCATCACAAATACTATTTGTTGCTGTAGTGTACTATGGCATAGCTTTTGCTACATATTTTATTCAACAAACAGGTCGTCAGAAAGAAAAAGGAGTTACTTATGCTTAAAATCAATCATTTATCAAAACAGTTTGCAGGAAACGAATTTTACTCACTAAAAGATGTGAGTTTAGAGATCAATAAGGGCGAGATTGTTGGGCTGATTGGGAAAAATGGAGCTGGAAAATCTACGCTCATGAAACTAATGGCCAAGTCTCTAAAACCAAGTTCAGGAACCATTACTTATAAGGGTATGGATATTTTTAGTCAGGATAATTTGTTGGCAGACTTTGGAATTATGATTGATCCCGTCTTCTATCCAGAAATGACAGTTATGGACAATCTTAAGTTTTATTTGGATCTGCATGGGAAAAAAGACCTCTATCCAAATATTGAGAAGACTTTGAAATTGGTAGAGTTATGGGATGCTCGCAATCGGAAACCCAAGGGATTCTCGTTTGGTATGAAACAACGGACTGCTTTGGCAATTGCCTTGGTTGCGGAGCCAGATTTCCTTATCTTAGATGAGCCGTTTGTGGGCTTGGACCCGATTGGTGTTCAGAAATTGATTGATATTTTGAAGCAGTGGTCGAGTGAGCGACAAATTTCCATGCTGATTTCGAGTCACCAACTAGGTGAGCTGGAGGCCTTGTGCAGCCGCTATGTCTATATCGAATCGGGAGAATTGGCCGAGGCTTTTGAAGGCAAATCTCATCCAAGTGTGCTCGTGCAGTTGGATACGACTAAAAACCTAGATTCTGTAGAGGCTTTGCTCAATGACCATGTGGTGCTAGAGGGGGAAGTGTTAGAGATTTCCACTGCTACACCTACAAGTGAGCTAAATCAGATTTTTGGTGTATTGGCTCGTCAAGAATTGATTGTGAAACTAGAAGTGAAAGAGAATCACTTGAAAGAAATCTTTACGAAAGGGTAGTGAGTATGAAGCAAATTTTTCCAGCTATCTTTAGAACGATTTGGAAGCGAAAGGAGACGCAGATTTATCTCCTGTTCACTTTGTTTCCTTTTATTTATCTAGTCACTTCATTTATTGAAGGGTCGAATTTTATGCAAATTCATGCTAGTGAGGGGTCGGTTAGTCTCGTTGCCTTTACGAATATGATGATGAGCTCTGTGGATAGTTTTATTCTTCCTAGTTTGACCCTGTATTTCTTGGCTATCTCTGTCTTTAGGAAAGAAGTAGATGAACATACCATGTTTTTATACAGAGATCTTGGGCGGAAACAGATTTTCTGGTCTAAATATTTGGGTCTCTTAGCAACAATTGTTATTTTCTATGGTCTCTTCTTTGCGACATCTGCATTTGTACATTATGTTCGAGTAATTCACCTGCCTTTTGGCAGTCCGTCCGTTTTTGATACTAGTTTGGCAGAGAGTTTGAGTAATGTGTTTTGTATTGTCGCTTATTTACTAAAAGATATTTTATCGGTTAGTTTGGCAACGGCTCTTTGCTTGTATTTGAAAAATATTACCACAATGATCACAGGATTTTTGGTGACGATTACTATGATGATTTTAGCAGTTGTTGGCGGTCCAGTTGCGATGATTTTTCCAACTAGTTATATGCCTTTAGCGAGCGAAGGTCTAACAGGAGTGGGACTTGCTTACTTAGGAGCTATTGGTGTGACGCTTGTTTACGTACTCGTATTTACTAAAATTGCTGCGAAAAAGTTCAAGAATTTGGAGTTCTAGGTATGAATAGAAGACTCGTAGGAGTGTTGTTGAAATCGCTGAATAAAACGATGTTCTTGTTTGGAATAGCGCTGAGTGCTCTTGGGGTTGGAATGGGCTTATTCCTTCCCCAGTTTATTGGTCAGTTGCTAGATCAAACCTATTTAAGCAATCTATTAACACGACCAGAATTGCTGGCTGGTTTTATCCTTTTCTTTGTATCGGTCTATACGGTACAAGCCCTATCCAATTATTTCATCGGGCGTAGTGGTAGTAATGCACTCAAACAGTTGCAACAATTTATTTATGAATCCTTGTTGACTACATCTGTAAAGGACTTGGATCAGTACCAATCCGGTGATCTTGCCAGTCGTTTGACCAATGATATGTCGATTGTTTTGAACTTCATTACCGTTATTCTTCCAAATTTCTTGATGAATGGTTTGATGGTTGTCGGGTCAATTTATTTTCTGTGGACCATCAGTCCGTGGCTCACAGGTCTTAGTCTTTTGTTGCTTCCTTTGTTGTCAATGGTTATGATTCCAATGAATCAGCGGCTGGAAGGTTACTACTCTGCTTACCAAGAAGGATTAGGGCAGGTTTCTAGTAGAATTAGTCATAAATTTACAACGATTCGTTTGATGAAGGCCTTTCAGGGAGAAAAGCATGAACAACGAGAGATGGGCAAGTCTTTTCAGAAATTGTCACAAACCTTTGAGAAAATGATTAGACTATCAGCAGTGCAACATACTTTGGTTAGTAGCTTGATGACGGGTTTTATCATTCTGATGTTGCTGGTAGCAGGTATAGAAGTGACCAAGGGAGTGATGACCATGGCCACATTGACAACCTTCGTATTGTACATGATGCAACTGATTGACCCAGTAACAGACATTGCCTCTTCCTTAAATGAACTAACGGAGTTTCATGCGGTGTCTAAACGTTTGGTAGAGTTGTTAGAGCTGAATAAGGAAGAACAGGCAGATACAGAGTTGGTTGATGAAGTTAGTATCCAGTTGGAAAATGTTCGTTTTTCCTATCATACAGATCCGGTTTTGAATGGAGTATCGGTTAGAATTCCTGAAGGAGCTCATGTGGCGATTGTTGGTCCAAGTGGAGCAGGAAAATCAACTATTTTTGCCTTGCTGATGAAATACTATCAAGACTACCAAGGAGAGATTCGGATTGGTCAACAATGCTTAAGTGATATTTCAACCAAGGAGATGAGAAGGCTGATTTCCTTCATACCTCAGGACAATACTCTCTTCCATGGGACGATTAGAGAAAATCTATTGTATGGAAAGAACGAGTCAGTGTCTGAAGAGCGTATTGCTCATATTCTCAAGGAGTTGGGATTGTCTCATTTAGTAGCTGAGTTGGAAGATGGTTTAGATACTCGGATTTCAGAAAATGGGACAGGTTTGTCGGAAGGCCAAAAACAACGATTTAGCATTGCGAGAGCCTTGTTGTTAGAGCATCCTATCTATTTGTTGGATGAGGCGACAGCAAGTTTAGATACTGTCACAGAACGTGTCATTAGCAAAGCGATTGACCGTTTAACAGCTGGGAAAACAAGGCTAACCATTGCTCACCGTTTGCACACAGTGCGTGAGGCGGATGCTATTTTGGTCTTGGATAAAAATGGACAAGTGGCCGACTATGGTCCTCATCAGCAGTTAGTGGAGAGGAATTATCTCTATCAAAATTTCTTAAGAGGCTTACCGCAAGCCAGTTAGTGAATGGGAGTCGACGGACTGACCAGTCTAAGTCTAGGGTTACCTAATAATAAAATGGAATACTGATGATTACTTGTACAATAAATAGATAGGAGAAGAGAATGAAACAAGCAACTTACACATTATCTTTGGGAGGAAACGATAGAGGGGACTCGAAAGTTTCAAAGATGGAAGAAAAGTTTGAAAAATATATGGAGGGGATCGCAGAGCGGTTACGGCGATCTGGGAAGAAGCGAATTGACAAATGGTTTGTTCATGTGCGAATTGAGGAGTAAAGTAGCTGTGAGCAAAAATCACAGATGTTTTTATAAATAATGAAAAACACATAAAACGAATTCTGTTTTAGTTTCCCTTAAGCTTGGCGAGTTATACTATATCCAAGCTAGAAATAGCGAAAACTTTTCACCTAAAGGTGTCCCTAGCTCTAAGTCGCAAGCGACAAGAGCTAGGTATCATATAATCTCCTGAGAGCGGTCGGCAAAAGTCGGCTGTTTTTATTTTTCTCAAAAAAAGATGCAAATGTATTTCTGCACCTTATTATTCTTCAAATATTATTTAATAACTCCACCTTCTACAACAAGATCATCAGCTTGGGCAGCATCACCATATACTGGTTGAAGGGTTTCTTCGTAGGCTTTATGGAAGAATTCTTCCTCACCAAGTTTTTCAATTGTTTGGTTGATGAAATCAAGTAATTCGGTATTTCCTTTTTGGACGGCAGGAGCGATAGTGTCTACATCCCCTAGCGCTTTTACACCAACCTCGAAACCTTTGTTTTCCAAGGCCCATGCGAGAACTTCAGTATTGTCTGTACTCATGGCATCGCCACGTCCGTCTAAGAGGGCAGCATAGGCCTCGCTGTATTGGTTGTATTTTTGAAGTTTGACTTCTGGATAATTCTCTTCAAAATAAAGTTCAGCTGTGGTTCCTTTGCTGACGATGAGGGTTTTACCATTGAGTTGTTCTGGATCAGTGATGACAGCAGAGCTTGGAGACACGATGCCGAGGGATACTTTCATGTAAGGTAGGGCGAAGTCAACCTGTTCTTTTCGCTCATCTGTTACTGTGAAATTGGCTAGGATGATGTCAACTTTGGCAGAAGTGAGATACTCCACACGGTTTGCAGCTTCGACAGGGACGTATTCTACCTCAACGCCCAATTCTTTTGCCAAACGGTTGCCTAGATAGACGTCATATCCTTGGTATTCACCATTTGCATCCACATAGCCAAATGGTTTCTTGTCACTGAAAACACCGATTTTGACTGTTCCACTTTCTTTGATTTCTTCAAGAGTACGTGCGGTTGCTCCACTTGTGGAACTGCTGGAACTAGTTGAAGAAGTGCTTGTATTACTGCAGGCAACTAAAATAATCGCAGCTATGACACTAAAAATAGCAAAAATAGGTTTAAAGATTTTCATAAAATTCTCCTTTTAAAAATGATTAAAGTCAAAAGTTGTTAGAAAGGCTTGAGCCCGTTGAGTTTGTGGATGTTGGAAGAAATTCTGAGCAGTATTCTCTTCGATAATTTCTCCCTTGTCCATGAAAATGATGCGGTCAGCAATGGCGCGTGCGAATTCCATTTCATGCGTCACAATCAGCATGGTCCGTCCTTCTTTTGCCAAATCATTGATAAGAACCAAGACTTCCCGAACCATTTCTGGGTCAAGAGATGCAGTGACTTCATCAAATAATAAAATTTCAGGGTGCATCAGGAGGGAACGAATGATAGCCACCCGTTGCTTTTGCCCGCCAGATAGTTCTCTGGCATAACTATGTTTTTTCTGTTCAAGTCCTACCCGTTTTAGCAAGGTCTCGGCTTCTGCTTGAACCTCTTCTTTGTTGCGTTTTAGGGTTTTGACAGGAGCAAGGGTCAGATTTTGTAAGACATCCATATGGGGAAAGAGTTCATAATCTTGAAAGACCATGCCAATTTTTTGCCGAATATCCTGTAGAGAAAGTGAACCAGACAGAATAGATTGGCCATCTAGTAAAATATCGCCCTCTTGAATGCTTTCAAGTTTGTTGATGCAACGGAGTAGTGTACTCTTCCCACAACCAGAAGGACCTAAGATGACGACCACTTCTCCTTCCTTAATGGATAAGGAAAGATGGTTGAGAATGGTTTGTTGACCAAAATTTTTAGTAATATTTTGTAATTCTAAGACAGGTTGACTCACGACTTCACTCCTTCCAAATTGTTTCGAGATAGCGAGAAAATGCAGATATTGGGAAACAAATCATAAAGTATATACAGAAAATTACTCCGTAAATCCATAAGGACACGCTTGGGGAGCTAGTCCTGTAAAAATCAATAATCTGTTGCCCGATTTTATTGACTTCGACCACGCCAATGAGGATAACCAAAGAGCTGGTTTTGATCATGCGGGTGACCAAGTTAATTGCCTGTGGGAGTAGTCTGCGTAGAACTTGAGGAATGATGACATAGCGATAGAGACTTCGTTTGCTTAACCCCAATGCTAATCCGCTATCGAATTGGTGTTTAGGTAGAGAAGTGATGGCTCCTCGAACTAAATCTCCCATTTCAGCCGTCCCCCAAAGTGAGAATACTATAATCGCGGCCAGTTCACCGGAAATATTGATATTGAATCCCCGTGCTAATCCAAAGTAGAAAAGGAAGAGTAGGACCAGCTGGGGTACAATGCGAATGGTTTCTAAATAAATCCGTGACATCCATACAATCAGCTTATTTTTTGAAGTCATGATGATGCCAAATCCTAGTCCAGCAATGGTGGAAATACCGATAGAGAGAAAGGAAATCCAGAGTGTAACACCAAGCCCGGTCATTAGCCGTTGCAAATTATTTCCTTCTAGTAAGACTTTAATGCCCATATCCTGCATGGTGAATCCTCCTTTCTAGGTAATAAAAGAAAAGCGAGAGTGGAAGCAGGACAATCAAGTAGGAACTCACTAGGAGAAAGAGCGCTTCGTCTGTTTCGTATTGTAGTCCAATCAAATCTTGAGCGACGTACATGAGGTCGGCCAAGGCAATAATGGAGAAGACGGAAGTTTCTTTGATGAGAAAGATGACATTGGCGCTAAAGGAAGGTAGAGCGATAGCTAGTGATTGAGGGAGCAAGATATATTGGAAAATTTGCCAATTTGTCAGACCCAAACTAGCTCCGATTTCTATCTGACTTTTCTTGATAGCCTCAAATCCACTACGGAAGGATTCTGCCATATAGGAACCACCTAGAAAAATCAAACCAGCAATGGCGCAGACTTCAGCATCCAGCACAATTCCCAATCTCGGCAAACCATAGTAGAGGAAGAAAAGTTGAATGACCAAGGGAGTATTGCGTGATAACTCAATATAAGCTGTAGAAATCTGTTGAAGAAGAGGAATACGATAATAACGGATGATACTAATAATCAACCCCAAGCTAAAAGCACCGATAATTCCGAGGAATGCGAGTCTGATCGTTAGAATGAATGCCTCTTGATAGAGTGGTATGGATTCTTGAATAAAGTTCCAATCCAGAAGATTCACCTCCTTTGTGAAGTATTGAATTTATAGTAACATATATGCTTTTGCTTGAAAATTTTATTTTTTTAATGGGAGGTATAAGTTTTCTCTATCAGTTAACGGGCTATGCTATAATAGATGCATGAGTAGAATTTTAGACATGGAACAAATGCAGGACGAGGAATACGTTGAGCGTACCCTGCGTCCGCAGAAATTAAATGAATACATCGGTCAGGACAAGGTCAAGGACCAGTTGAAAATCTTTATCGAGGCGGCAAAACTCCGTGATGAAGCCTTGGACCATACTCTTCTTTTTGGTCCTCCAGGTCTGGGTAAGACCACCATGGCCTTTGTCATTGCCAACGAACTAGGCGTCAATATCAAGCAGACCAGTGGTCCCGTCATTGAAAAGGCAGGCGATTTAGTGGCCCTTCTCAACGATTTGGAGCCTGGCGATGTCCTCTTTATCGATGAAATCCACCGTATGCCTATGGCGGTTGAGGAGATTCTCTACTCTGCCATGGAAGATTTTTACATTGACATCATGATTGGAGCAGGGGAGGCCAGTCGCTCTGTGCATCTGGAGTTGCCTCCTTTTACCCTGATTGGAGCAACCACTCGTGCGGGGATGCTGTCCAATCCCCTGCGGGCTCGTTTTGGTATCACTGGTCACATGGAGTATTACGAACTGGCTGATTTGACCGAGATTGTCGAGCGGACAGCGGACATCTTTGAGATGGAGATTACCCATGAAGCGGCCATTGAGCTGGCCCGTCGTTCCCGCGGAACTCCACGTATCGCCAACCGTCTGCTCAAGCGAGTGCGGGATTTTGCCCAGATTATGGGCGACGGCCTGATTGACGATAGCATTACGGACAAGGCCCTGACCATGCTGGATGTGGACCGTGAGGGGCTGGACTATGTGGACCAGAAGATTCTCCGCACCATGATTGAGATGTATGGCGGCGGTCCCGTCGGCCTCAACACCCTGTCGGTCAATATCGCCGAGGAACGTGAAACAGTGGAGGATATGTACGAGCCTTACCTGATTCAGCAGGGCTTCCTCATGCGGACACGGACGGGGCGGGTTGCGACAGCTAAGGCTTACGAGCACTTGGGTTATCCCTATACGGAAAAATAATGGCAGAGCAGATGAGACGAGTAGCTAGTTTATTTGGAGATTGGCCTGAGGCAATTATTTGGACCTGTTTAGAAGGCAGAATGGGACAGATTCATGTCGATAATACCCAGTCGCCCCAGTCAGCCCTAGCTCTCTATGGACGGCAGAGCTTCTTTGGTTTTTTGGCCGGAAAACCAAATGCGGACTTGCTAAAAATGTGTGAGGGAAAGGATATTATTTTAGTACCCCAAAACCAAGCCTGGTCAGACTTGATAGAAGGGACCTACGGAGATAGTATCCGGTCCTTTACCCGTTATGCTACGAAAAAAGATACTAGTTTTGACCTTGAGCATTTACAGAAACTGATTGATGCCCTACCTGAAGAGTTTGACCTGAAAGTGATTGACCGTAATCTGTACGATGCCTGTCTGGTGGAAGCCTGGTCACGCGATTTGGTGGGTAATTATGCTGATGTGGAGCAGTTTTTAGATTTGGGTCTAGGCTATGTCATCTTGCATAAGGAACAGGTGGTGTCAGGTGCCTCATCCTATGCCAGTTATTCAGGTGGGATTGAGATAGAGGTGGATACTAGGGAAGACTATCGAGGTTTGGGTTTAGCTAGAGCTTGTGCTGCTCAGTTAATCTTAGCTTGTTTAGACCGTAATCTCTATCCTAGCTGGGATGCCCATACTTTGACTTCCTTGAAACTGGCTGAAAAATTGGGCTACGAATTAGATAAACCCTATCAAGCATATGAATGGAGATAAGATGACACCGACATTTATTTGGGATTTGGATGGAACCCTTTTGGATTCCTATGAAGCAATTTTGGCTGGCATCCAGGAAACCTACGACCAATTTAACCTTCCTTTTGACCGTGAAGAAGTAAGAAATTTCATTCTTCGCTATTCTGTCAAGGATTTGCTGGTGCGTGATGCGGACAAGTACGGTCTAGATAGCGATGAACTTAATCGTGTGCGTGCAACTTCCTTGAAGGAGAAGAATACGCAGATTCCCTTGATGGCTGGTGCACGTGAAATTCTGGATTGGACAGCAGAGAAAGGAATTCAAAACTTCGTTTATACACACAAGAGTGACAATGCTTTTCAGGTTTTGGAGGAGTTGGGTGTCCGTCACCATTTCACAGAAATCTTGACTAGCGATTCTGGTTTTGCCCGCAAACCAAGTCCAGAAGCTCTGCTATTTCTCATCGAAAAATACGGACTGGACAAGGAAAGCACCTACTATATCGGCGACCGTCTGCTCGATGTAGAAACAGCTATCAACGCAGGGATTCATAGCATCAACCTGCAAATTGATGGTTTGGAGAAGAATTGGAAGATTGTTTCTTTATTGGACATAAAACAAATATTAACCGATGAATACAAACAAAAACAAACGTAAAACCGTTTGTTTTTTATTACAAAATTAGACAGGACTTAATTGATATTTTCCGTTATCTATGTCAATACAAAGGTGTGGAAATCATTGAGGGACACATGATGCCAGACCATGTTCATATGCTTGTCTTGATACCTCCGAAACTTTCGATTTCCGATTTTATGGGATATTTGAAAAGCAAAAGTGCTCTAATGATATTTGATAAACATGCCAACTTAAAATATAAGTATGGAAATCGAAAGTTTTGGGCTAGAGGCTACTATGTTAGTACCGTTGGACTGAATGAAAAGACAGTTGCGAAATATATTCGCGAGCAGGAGAAAAATGACATTGACTTGATTCTTGAGTGTCAAAGAGTATGAAGATCCATTTTCAGATGGCAGTTTTAGAACGAGATAAAAGCCCGTTGTTACGGGCATTAGTCAAGTAATTATAGCACTAACCTGAACGAAGTTCAGCGAACGTCTTTAGACGTCGCTGGAGAGAAACGGCTTATAGCCGGTGTACAAGCCACCCGTTTTCACGGGTGGTTATGACTTAAAAACAGGAAAAAGTATGGAAATTGAGTGATGATTTTGCTATAATATACAAAAGAATATTTGGAGGTATCTTATGAACGATAAGGAATTTGGGCAACGTGTACGTCAACTTCGAGAAACCGCTAGTCTGACACGTGAACAGTTTTGCGGTGACGAACTTGAGCTCTCCGTCCGCCAATTAACCCGTATCGAAGCAGGTACTTCTAAGCCGACTTTTTCAAAAATCCAATATATCGCAACCCGCTTAGGTATGGGGCTCTACGAGCTTATGCCAGATTATGTGTCTCTACCTGAACGATATTCTAAGCTGAAGTTTGATGTACTCCGTACACCGACTTATGAAAATGAGGAATTGATGGAAAAACGGGCAGATATGATGACAGAAATCTATGATGACTATTATGATGACTTGCCTGAAGAAGAGAAAATAGCGATTGATGCCATTCAATCTATTATTGATGTATTTGAAACGAAGACAGCAGAATTTGGTCAAGATATTCTAGAAGATTATTTTGAACAGATACATAGAAAAAAACAATTTTCAGTCAATGATTTGTTGATAATCCAACTCTATCTAATCAATTTGAGAATGGAAGTTAAACAGAGTAGTGATTTCCAGTATTTTTTAGAGTTGGTTGAAAAGTTTCCGAGTCAAGTAGAATTAGTTGAATCTGGGGATTTGTTTATTTTAAGGGATGTGATGATAACTTCTGTTGGACTTTTGGGACAAAAGGAAGAATTTAGCTATATTCCTACACTCTTTGAAGCACTTGATAAGATAATGCAGAAGACCCAAGATTTTCAAAAGAAACCTATTCTTAATCTGCTTAAGTGGAAATATGAGTTGTTAATAAATAAAGATAAAGATGCAGCAACTGCCTTATATGAAGAAGCACTTCTTTTTGCAAGAATAATTGGTAATGCACACCTAACGGCTAAATTAGAAGAAGAGTGGAGAAAAGATAGTCAATTATAGGACATTTTTGTCCTGTTGGAAAATTTACTAAGATTGTAAAATAGTTTTATCAAATGAAGGAGATAGAGCAATGATTACAATTCTTACAAAAGTTTTTCCATTTGGAGATTTCTCAACAAGCTGGTGGAATTTTTAACATTCACCTTATTCAAAAAGCCAACATCCGTTAGGCTTTTTTTGTTATACATAGACAGTATGTAGGAGGTGGTTATGTTAGAAAATTGGTTAAACACCAAACAATGTCAGGTGTTTCATTACATGATGGAGAGGATTGAGTATGCTCTAGGGCTGTTAGGTAATGTATATTTAATTGTTAAAATTAGAAATAGATTGGCAACAAGATGGTCTGTTATGGACATTTTTGTCCTGTTGGAAAAAGTTCTCAAGTTGTAAAATAGTTTTATCAAATAAAGGGGATAGAGCAATGATTACAATTTTTACAAAAGTTTTTCCATTTGGAGATTTCTCGACAAGCTGGTGGAATTTTTAACATTCACCTTATTCAAAAGCCAACATCCGTTAGGCTTTTTTGTTATACTAGACAGTATGTAGGAGGTGGCTATGTTAGAAAATTGGTTAAACACCAAGCAAGGTCAGGTGTTTCATTACAAGATGGAAAAGATTGAGTATGCCCTAGAACAGCTAGGAAATCCCCAGTTTGCAGTGCCGTTCATTCATGTTGCTGGAACCAATGGCAAGGGATCGACCATTGCCTTTATGCGCCAGCTATTTCAGGCACATGACTTGCGTGTTGGCAGTTTCGTGTCACCCCACATGGTGAGCGTACACGACAGGATTTGTATCGACAGCCAGCCCATTTCTGACCATGATTTTCAGCACTATTTACAGAAAGTCTACGACTTGGAGCAGGAAGTCGCCACTCGTTATGAGCCTTTTCGCTATTTTGAGGTCATGGTGCTCATTATGTTCCTCTATTTCCAGGACCAGCAGCTCGATGTGGCACTAGTAGAGGTGGGCATCGGAGGACTTTTGGATACGACCAATGTCGTGGCACCAGCCCTAAGCGTGATCACCTCCATCGGCATGGACCATCAGGATTTATTAGGCTCGACTTTAGGGGAAATAGCAGAGCAGAAAGCAGGGATTATCAAGGAAAACATGCCTGTCGTCCTTGGACCACTTTCTCCAGAAACCACAGCCATCTGTCGCCAAATTGCCCTTGACAATCAAGCACCTATCTATCAATTTGGTCAGGAATTTACCTATAAAGCAGGACAGTTCAGCAATACGGACATCGACCTGTCGGAATTAGTTCTGGGTCTGGCTGGCCATCACCAAGAAGAGAATGCGGCCGTAGCCCTACAAACTTTTATACTCTATATGACCAATATCCAAAAAGACATTCAACCTCAGTTGATTCAACAAGCCCTTGCCCAAACCAGCTGGCCTGGTCGTTTGGAATTGGTTGCTCAAGAGCCAAAAATCTATTTGGATGGAGCCCACAATGTCCCAGCTATAGAACGTTTGGTTGAATTTATTCAGGTTCAAGAAGAACCTGTTACTATTCTCTTTTCAGCCCTTCGACGCAAGGACTTTCAAGAAATGCTGGAATTATTGGACGAAAAATTACCACATACTGCCCTTGTATTAACCAGCTTTGCTTATGATGGTGCCTTGTCTGAGGAAAACCGACAAGGACGAGATTATGTTGAGAACTATCAGCAGTTTATAGAAGACTGGCAATCTAGCGAGCAAGGGATTTTGATTGTCACAGGCTCTCTCTACTTTATCTCAGAAGTTCGTCGGCTTTTTAAAAAATGAATATCTTTTTGCGAATAAATAGGTATGACACATGCAGAAAAAATAGCATTTCTAAAGGAATTTGAAAAGCTCAAACGCCATACCTTTCGCCAATTAGAACAGTTTGCAAAAATTTCTAGAACTCCCGATAGGAAATGACATCGGGAGTGCTTTTTGATATAATAAGGAAAGCAAATCCAAGGAGAAGAAAATGACAGAATTAGATGTAGTTTCGGACGTAGTTACTCATCCCGAGGAAACTTATCGGCGTAGTCGTAGAGCATCACGCAGACAGCAAGTGCAACTGAATGGTGAATTTCATGAAAGAGTATTAAAGACAAAGTATTGGCCAGCTCTTGTTTGGAGCTTAGTTTTAAGTGTTTTTAGCGTAGCCAATCCACTGCTAATGCCATTTGCAACCAATATACAAACTCAAAATTTATATGCAGGGATGGCAATGGCAAATGGACAAATCCCTTATGGTGATTTCTTTGGGACAAGCGGGTTATTATTCTACTTACTTGCTTTCTTAGGTCATCTGGGAGGGACTTTCATTATCTTTGGAATCCTCCAGTTTATAGCGTTACTGATAGCGGGAATCTATTTCTATAAGATTGTAGCTTATTTTAGTCAGTCAGAACACCTAGCGACAAGTTCTAGTCATTGGTTCTATGTGTTTATTTTTGCACTTGGTTTTGGAGGGATGTATGCAGAAATGTTTGCTCTTCCGTTTCTTTTGACTAGTGTGTGGTTTCTGGTCCGCTATTTTGAAAATGCAGTGCGTGATGAGGCATTTATCCTCTACGGAATCGATGCGGCATTGGTATTTTTAATTTACCCAAAAAGTCTAATCCTTTGGTTAGTTGCGGGTCTAGTTTTATTTATTTTTAATATCCAACACCGCCAAGTTACTCGAGGAATCTATCAATTATTAGCGACCATTTTTGGTTTTCTTTTGATTCTATATGCGGTAGGTTATTATGCTTTTGAGGCGCAGATTCTGGGGACAGCTATTCAACAAACTTTCCTTTATAACTTACAGTTAGACTTTCACCATTCCTATCTATATTTAGCCTTGGCGATTGTGTCTGTATTTTTACTCTTATCTGGATTCTTTAAAAGTTTCATCCAAATGGTGTTTTCTTTCAAACAAGGAAGACATACCTATATCAAAGTTCTCCTATTATTGACTTTCTTAGTTCAATGTGTCTTTATTATTGGGAATGCAAACTTTCAATGGAGTCAACTCATTCTTCTTTTACCGTATGGTTTTGCGATGTCAGTCGTTTATCTGCGTGATGAGGATGTAGAAGATCATCGTGGCTATTTGCGTCGTCAATTCTTCCTTCCATTAGCTATTTGCTTGGGTATTATCGCTCAACCTGCTTATCTTTATTTGATACAGGGAGATTTGAGAACTGACCGTGAACAAGTTGCCAATTACATTGGTGAACAAACGAAAGATTCGGATAAGATTTATGTTTGGGATAATAGCGCAAGCATCTATCTTTCAAGTCAACGTTTATCTGCCGCAACGATTACTACAGCAGAACCCTATCTGAATACTGACGACAATAAAAATAGCTTGATGTATGACATTAATAAAAATGAGGCAAAATTTGTAGTCGTCAATAAGAATTTGCCAATTCTAGATGAAATCAAGACAAATTTAGAATCACAGTACCAGTCTGTTCAGACAACGGATTACTTTACGATTTATCAAAAGAATGAATGATTGCTCAGGCAGTCATTTTTTCTTTAGCCTATCTGGGAAAAGGAGGGAAAGTGGATATGTGGTATAATGGAAAAATAAGCATTCGGGAAAAATTATTAAAGAAATGTAGGAGAAATGATGTCACATATTATTGAACTACCAGAAATACTAGCCAACCAGATTGCGGCTGGTGAGGTCATTGAGCGACCAGCCAGTGTGGTTAAGGAGTTGGTGGAAAATTCCATTGACGCAGGGGCTAGTCAGATTGAAATTAGTGTTGAAGAGGCTGGCCTTAAAATGATTCAAATCACGGATAACGGTGAGGGGATTGCCCCTGATGAAGTAGCGCTTGCCCTCCGCCGTCACGCCACCAGTAAGATAAAAAATCAATCGGATTTGTTTCGTATTCGTACCCTCGGTTTTCGTGGAGAAGCTCTGCCTTCCATTGCTTCTGTCAGTCATATGGTCATTGAGACAGCTACGGCAGACTCTGCACACGGACTTCATTTGGAGGCCAAAGGTGGTGTCATCGAGAAAGAGGAGCCAGTTAGTCGTCCAGTTGGCACACAGATTACTGTTTCGGATTTATTTTACAATACCCCTGCTCGTCTCAAATACGTTCGCAGTCAACAGGCTGAATTATCACATATTGTTGATGTTGTAAATCGATTGAGTCTAGCTCATCCGGAAATAGCCTTTGCCTTAGTAAACGAAGGACGAGAATTAATTAGAACTGCAGGGACAGGGAAACTTCGTCAGGCAATTTCAGGGATTTATGGGATTGCTTCTGCCAAAAAAATGGTTGAAATTGAGGCAGAAGACCTGGATTTTCAGATTTCAGGTTACGTTTCCTTGCCAGAGTTGACTCGTGCCAACCGCAACTACATTTCCATTTTCATCAATGGTCGCTATATCAAGAATTTTTTGCTGAATCGAGCGATTTTGGAAGGTTATGGTAGTAAGTTGATGGTTGGACGCTTTCCGCTGGCAGTCATTTCTATAGAAATTGACCCTTATCTTGCTGATGTCAATGTGCATCCGACCAAGCAGGAAGTTCGCATCTCCAAGGAAAAAGAACTTATGACCTTGATTCGAGAGGCGATTAGTCAAGCGCTTAAAGAGCAGGACTTGATACCAGATGCTCTTGAGAATTTAGCTCAGTCAAGTACTCGACCAAAAGTAAAAGTAGAGCAAGGCACCTTACCACTCAAAGAGCCAAAAATCTATTATGATACGATTAAGCAAGACTTCTTCTTAAAACCAGATGTGGTCGCTGAGGATGTCAAACCTCTCGAAGAGGATAGGCAAGAGATTGTCGAGCCGCCTGTCGAAAATAAACCGACATCCGTTCAATTTGCAGAACGTCAGTCGGTGGAATCAGGAGATCAGGAGCATCCTAATCTAAGTGCAAAAGAATTGGCAAAACTGGCAGATAAATTAGACCGGGAGGAAACATCGACATTTCCAGAGTTAGAATATTTTGGTCAAATGCATGGGACGTATTTATTTGCACAAGGCAAGACAGGACTTTATATCATTGACCAGCATGCCGCACAAGAACGGGTCAAATACGAATACTATCGTGAGAAAATTGGACAGGTTGACAATTCAGCTCAACAGTTATTGGTGCCGTATATTTTTGAATTTCCGCAGAATGATGCCCTTAACCTTGTCCACAAAATGGATGCTCTTCGTCAAGTTGGTGTCAACTTAGAAGAATATGGAGCTAATCAATTTATTCTGCGTGAACATCCTATTTGGATGAAGGAAGAGGAGATTGAGTCTGGCATCTATGAGATGTGTGACATGTTGCTCTTGACGGATCAGGTGTCAATCAAGCAGTATCGGGCAGAACTGGCCATCATGATGTCTTGTAAACGGTCGATCAAGGCCAACCATGCTTTGGATGATTATTCGGCGCGTGATTTATTGAGACAATTGTCTTACTGCCAAAATCCCTATAACTGCCCGCACGGTCGCCCAGTCTTAGTGCATTTTAGCAAATCGGATATGGAAAAAATGTTCCGTCGCATTCAAGAAAATCACACGAGTTTGCGAGAATTGGGCAAGTATTAACATAGTTGAAAAAGTTGACACATTAGTAAAGGAAGTATATGTACGACTATATTAAAGGAATTTTAACGAAAATAACTGCAAAATACATTGTGGTAGAAACGCATGGAGTAGGCTATATCTTGCAGGTTGCTAACCCCTACGCCTATTCAGGACAAGTCCAGCAAGAAGTGACTGTCTATACTCATCAGGTGATTCGTGAAGATGCTCATTTGCTCTACGGATTTGCTACAGAAAATGAAAAATCCGTCTTTCTGAGTCTGATTTCAGTATCAGGTATTGGTCCAACAACAGCTCTGGCTATTATTGCTGTTGATGATAATGATGGACTTGTTCGTGCTATTGAGCAGAAAAACATTACCTACCTGACCAAGTTTCCGAAGATTGGCAAGAAAACAGCCCAGCAGATGATTTTGGACCTGGAAGGCAAGTTTGTCATGAGCGAAGAAGCGGGTCCTGTTCAACAAGTAGCACCATCCAGTGAAAATATCGCTCTTGATGAAGCTATGGAAGCCATGGAAGCCCTTGGTTACCGCCCAGCCGAACTCAAGAAAATCAAGAAATTCTTCGACGGTACCAACGACACCGCAGAAAACTACATCAAGTCAGCCCTTAAAATGCTGATGAAGTAATAAGATACAAAGGACGTAAAGGACAAAGAGAAAATAGACGGCCGAACAGAAATTTTGCAAGAAATTTCGTTGTGAGACCTCCGCAATGACAACTAGGTAAAAGGCGAGTTTTGACGAAGCCTTTTGCCAGATGTCAACTGCGTTATTCAGTGATATGTAGGATTCAGTTTGACAATTTTACAAAGTATCGTAGCCGTGTTCAACTAACGTACCAGTATGATGGTTAAAAAGTTTTGTTTTATTACTCAAAGTTTGAGTCAACATCTCAGCGCAGTGGTTGATTGGCAGATTTGTTCGTGTTTCACACTTCAAATCTGACCTCCACGACTGATGCGAATAGAGTTCGCTTCATTTCCAACCTCAAAAGGTTCACTGAACCTTTTGAGCTGTGCGGGGGAAGGTAGACGAATTCTTTTTTATCTGTAGAATTCTTTCCTGCTCCCACTACGGCAATCGCTATTTGCGACTTGCCTAGGTACCTTACTAATTCGCCACAAAAATAATATCGATTTTTGCGGCTCATGTCGTGTCCAGATACAAAGGGCGTTAAGCGATACAAAGCAAAATAGACGGTCGAACAGAAATTTCGTTGTGAGACCTCCGCAATGACAGCTAGGTCAGAGGCGAGTTTTAACGACGCCTCTTGCCAGATGTCAACTGCGTTATTCGGTGATATTTAGGATTCAGTTTGACAATTTTACAAAGTATCGTAGTCGTGTTTCAGTCAGTTTATCCTGATTCGCACTTTAGTTATTCACGAAAAGGAGTTTCTATGTCCCGTTGTGCTTGGGTTAATCTAAATAATCCACTCTATATTGCTTACCATGATGAAGAATGGGGCAAGCCACTTCACGATGAGCAGGCCCTGTTTGAGTTGCTCTGCTTGGAGTCCTATCAAGCTGGACTTTCCTGGGAAATTGTTCTCAATAAACGCCAGGCTTTTCGCTCTGCTTTTTTCAACTATGATATTCAAAAGGTTGCGACCATGATAGATAGCGAGTTAGACGGTCTTCTTGCCAATCCCAACATCATTCGCCACAAGGCAAAGCTGTACGCCACCCGTGCTAATGCCCAGGCCTTTCTTCGAGTACAGGAGGAATTCGGCACGTTTGATACGTATCTTTGGGAATGGGTTAACTTTACATCTATCGACAACCCTGTCAAGTCCTTCCGAGAATTGCCGACCAAGAACGACTTGTCTGAGCGAATTTCAAAAGATTTGAAAAAGCGAGGTTTCAAATTTGTAGGTCCTGTCTGTATTTATTCTTATTTGCAGGCAGCAGGTCTGTTGAATGAACATGAAGAAACTTGTGAGATTGGAAAGAAATTACGAACTAATTAGATGAGCGAGCAATCGCACCCTAGACAGAGGAGGAATATGAAAGCAGAACTAATCGCCGTTGGGACGGAGATTTTGACAGGCCAAATCGTTAATACCAATGCTCAGTTCCTTTCGGAGAAATGTGCAGAGCTGGGAATTGATGTTTATTTCCACACAGCTGTTGGAGATAATGAACAGCGACTATTGTCTGTACTTGAAATTGCAAGTAAACGGAGTGATATGGTCATTTTATGTGGTGGTTTAGGTCCTACTGAAGACGACTTGACTAAGCAAACTTTAGCGACATTTTTGCAAAAAGAGTTGGTTGTTGACGAACTAGCGATGGCAAAATTAGACCGTTTCTTTGCCAGTCGACCAGGTCGTGTTCGCACACCTAATAATGAGCGTCAAGCGCAGATTGTGGAGGGAAGTCGGGCGCTACAGAACCCAGCAGGGTTAGCTGTTGGTGGTATGATTGAGCAAGATGGTGTGACTTATATTGTTTTACCCGGACCACCAAGTGAACTCAAGGCTATGTTTTCTGAGAGTTTGTTACCTTTTTTGACTCAATCTCAGCAGCAACTTTATTCGCGAGTCCTACGCTTTTTTGGCATTGGTGAAAGCCAGTTGGTGACTGTTTTGGCGGACTTGATTGACAAGCAGACAGACCCAACTCTTGCACCCTATGCTAAGGTTGGAGAGGTAACTTTACGCTTGTCCACCAAGGCGACCAGCCAAGAAGAAGCAAATCTACGTTTGAATCAGTTGGAAGAAGAAATCTTACAACATGACAAACTGGCAGACTATTTCTATGCCTACGGAGAGGACAATAGTTTGGTCAAAATGGTAGCGTCTTGTTTGATAGAGAAAAAACAAACTATAGCCATCGTCGAACAGGGGACAGGTGGTCTCTTGCAAGCTGAATTGAGTTTGGCTTTGGCTGATCAGCCGTATTTTAGCGGCGGGAAAGTCATCGGTCAGCTAGGGACAGAATCGGGCTGGCTATCAGAGGAAGCTGACTGCATTCGGCAGGAACTGCAAGCTGATTTAGGTTTGGCTGTGTCTGTGCTTATCAAACCGGAATCAACAGAGGACAACGTACTTGCAAAAGTATACCTCACTTTGGCTACGACCTCGGGTATTTCCCAAAAAGAGATAGATTTAGGTGGTTATTCGTGGCAATACCTTCGCCAGCTTGCTTGTCTGCAGGCCTGGGATTTTGTACGAAACACTTTGTGAAATAGCAGATATTTGCTATAATAGTTTGACTAAGAAAAGAGGAGAAAATCATTGGCTAAGAAACCAGGAAAAAAATTAGAAGATATTACAAAGAAATTTGGCGATGAGCGTAAAAAAGCGTTGGATGATGCCCTAAAATCAATTGAAAAAGATTTTGGTAAGGGTGCTGTTATGCGTCTTGGTGAGCGTGCTGAGCAAAAAGTTCAAGTCATGAGCTCAGGTAGCTTGTCAATCGACATTGCGCTTGGAGCAGGTGGCTATCCGAAGGGCCGTATCATTGAGATTTACGGTCCAGAGAGCTCAGGTAAGACAACTGTTGCCCTTCATGCAGTAGCTCAAGCCCAGAAAGATGGCGGTATTGCTGCCTTTATCGATGCGGAGCATGCCTTGGATCCAGCCTATGCAGCAGCTCTTGGTGTCAATATTGATGAGTTGCTCTTGTCACAGCCAGACTCAGGAGAGCAGGGTCTTGAAATCGCTGGTAAGTTGATTGACTCTGGTGCTGTTGATTTGGTTGTTGTTGACTCGGTTGCAGCCCTTGTACCACGTGCAGAAATTGACGGTGATATTGGTGATAGCCACGTTGGTTTGCAGGCTCGTATGATGAGTCAGGCCATGCGTAAACTCGGTGCATCCATCAACAAAACAAAAACAGTAGCTATTTTCATTAACCAATTGCGTGAAAAAGTTGGTGTCATGTTTGGTAACCCTGAAACAACGCCAGGTGGACGTGCGCTTAAATTCTATGCATCTGTCCGTATGGATGTTCGTGGAAACACGCAAATCAAAGGAACAGGCGACAAGAAAGATCAAAACGTTGGTAAGGAAACCAAGGTGAAGATTGTGAAGAACAAGGTGGCTCCACCATTTAAAGAAGCTGTTGTTGAAATCATGTACGGTGAAGGAATTTCTCGCACAGGTGAATTGATTGAGATTGGTAGCAACCTCGGTATCATCCAAAAAGCAGGTGCTTGGTATTCATATAATGGAGAGAAAATTGGCCAAGGTTCTGAAAATGCTAAGAAATTCTTAGCAGATAATCCAGCAATCTTTGATGAAATTGACCGCAAGATTCGTATTCATTATGGCTTGATTGAAGCAGATGGAGTTGAAGAGGTTGCGACCGAAGAAGCTCCTGTTGCTGCGGAAGAGATCCAAGATGTTATCCTAGATCTTGATGGCGGTATTGAATTAGAAGATTAATTCCTAACAAAATAGATTTAATATTGAACTATTGCCACCTATATTTTATATGTGTGTACGAAGTTGTTTAGTATAAGCACGAAAAAGTCTGGAGATTCCAGGCTTTTTTCTAATAAAAACCGAATTTTTACCCCAAAATTTAATGTTTTTTTTAAAAATAGGTCTGCAGACCGAGGGAATTTATGATATAATAGTCTATAATGTGCTTAATAAAATGTAGCAAAGGAGTGACTACATGATTAAAATTTATACTGTATCTAGTTGTACTTCTTGTAAGAAAGCGAAAAATTGGTTAAATGCTCACCAATTATCTTATAATGAGCATAATCTTGCGAAGGAAGCCATTACTAAGGAAGAAATCCTAAACATCTTAACAAAAACAGAGAATGGTATTGCAAGTATCGTATCGTCAAAAAACCGTTATGCAAAGAGTCTGGACTTTGATATTGAAGAGTTGAGTGTGAATGAGGTCATTGATTTAATTACCTCTAACCCACGTATTTTGAAGAGTCCAATCTTGATTGACGAGAAACGACTTCAAGTGGGCTATAAAGAAGATGATATACGCGCTTTCTTGCCACGTGCAGTGCGCAATGTTGAAAATGCTCAAGCTCGTATGAGAGCAGCTCTATAAGATGTACAAAAGGACTCTTTTGGGGTTCTTTTTGCGCATTTTTTGAGAATAATTAAAATTTGTGATATAATGTAAAAAATAGGGAAAGAAGGTGTAAGTATGGGATTTACCGAAGAAACCGTTCGTTTTCGCCTAGATGATACAGATAAACAAGAAATCAGCAAAACATTGACTAGTGTTTATCGTTCGCTAGAGGAAAAGGGCTATAATCCGATTAACCAAATCATTGGCTATGTATTAAGTGGGGACCCTGCTTATATTCCTCGCTATAATGATGCCCGCAATCAGATTCGTAAGCATGAACGAGATGAAATCATTGAAGAATTGGTGCGCTACTATTTGAAAGGGAATGGGATTGACCTCTAATGAGAATAATGGGATTAGACGTCGGTTCCAAGACAGTTGGTGTAGCCATTTCAGATCCGTTAGGCTTCACGGCCCAAGGGTTGGAAATCATCCCAATCGATGAAGAAAAGGGCGAATTCGGTCTGGAGCGTTTGACCGAACTTGTAGAACAGTACAAGGTTGATAAATTTGTTGTAGGCTTGCCGAAGAATATGAATAATACTAGTGGTCCACGTGTGGAAGCTAGTCAAGCTTACGGTGATTTATTGACTGAGCGTTATAAACTTCCAGTTGATTATCAGGATGAACGTTTAACAACTGTTGCAGCAGAACGGATGCTGATTGAGCAAGCGGATATCAGCCGAGGAAAACGCAAGAAAGTTATCGATAAATTAGCAGCTCAGCTGATTTTACAAAATTATTTAGATAGAACATTTTAAAGGAGATTCTAATGGCACATCATCATGACCATGAACACGACCACAACCACGACGAACGTGAATTGATTACTTTGGTAGACGACCAAGGTAACGAAACACTTTTTGAAATCTTATTGACGATTGACGGTCAAGAAGAGTTTGGTAAGAACTATGTTCTCTTGATTCCTGCAAGTGCAGAAGAAGATGAGAATGGAGAAGTTGAAATCCAAGCCTACTCATACATTGAGAATGAGAATGGCACAGAAGGCGACCTTCAACCAATCCCAGAAGACGCAACAGCAGAATGGGATATGATTGAAGAAGTCTTTAACAGCTTTATGGAAGAGGAATAAAAAGGTCCAGTGGACCTTTTTATCATGAGCCTGAAAACAAGAAAGCGAATTAAGGTCCAGTGGACCTTTTTATCATGAGCCTGAAAACAAGAAAGCGAATTAAGGTCCAGTGGACCTTTTTATCATGAGCCTGAAAACAAGAAAGCGAATTGAGGTTCGGTGGAGTGAAACAGTCTGGGGGAGAAATGAATCATGAGCCAGAAAATCAAAAGGGAGGCCAGATGAAAGATAGTTTTACAGAAAGAAGTAAGAGGCTGAGTGAGGAATTAGAGAGGTGTCTACTGGCTGATAAAAATATTTTGGTCATATTAGATATAATGGATAGAAGTAATGAAGAATCCTGAAATAAAAGTTTTGGGATTTTTTGAATTTTTGAGTAAAAACTCTTGCAATGGCAAGTAGAATCTGGTAGAATGTTCTAGTGCCGTAAAAATTACGGCTGTAGCTTTGATGCAAGAGGTTGCGACACGCTCGGTTGCATTGCCACGCGACTCGTGTTGGTTTTCTTGTGGAGCTAGCCTATTATGTTAAATAGACGAAAAGGAGAAAAAGATGGCAAACAAAAAAATCCGCATCCGCTTGAAAGCGTACGAACACCGTACACTTGATACAGCAGCTGCAAAAATCGTTGAAACTGCAACACGTACAGGTGCTCAAGTAGCAGGTCCAGTTCCACTTCCAACAGAACGTAGCCTCTACACAATCATCCGTGCGACTCACAAGTATAAAGACTCTCGTGAGCAGTTCGAAATGCGTACACACAAACGTTTGATCGACATCATCAACCCAACTCAAAAAACAGTTGACGCTTTGATGAAATTGGATCTTCCAAGTGGTGTAAACGTAGAAATCAAACTTTAATTGATTTTGAGCATAAAAAACGCTCGTTAAAAACTTTTTGACTATAAAATAAGAAAAGGAATATTTTTCTCATGACAAAAGGAATCTTAGGGAAAAAAGTGGGAATGACTCAAATCTTCACTGAATCTGGTGAATTTATCCCTGTTACTGTCATCGAAGCAACTCCAAACGTTGTTCTTCAAGTGAAAACAGTTGAAACTGATGGTTATGCAGCAGTTCAAGTTGGTTTTGATGACAAACGTGAAGTATTGAGCAACAAACCTGCCAAAGGCCATGTAGCTAAAGCTAACACAGCTCCTAAGCGCTTCATTCGTGAATTCAAAAACATTGAAGGCTTGGAAGTTGGACAAGAAATTACAGTTGAAACTTTCGCAGCTGGTGATGTTGTTGATGTAACTGGTACATCTAAAGGTAAAGGTTTCCAAGGTGTTATCAAACGCCATGGTCAATCACGTGGTCCTATGGCTCACGGTTCTCGTTACCACCGTCGTCCAGGTTCTATGGGTCCTGTTGCACCTAACCGTGTATTCAAAGGTAAAAACCTTGCAGGTCGCATGGGCGGCAACCGTGTAACAATTCAAAACCTTGAAGTTGTACAAGTTGTTCCAGAAAAGAACGTTATCCTTATCAAAGGTAACGTACCAGGTGCTAAGAAATCTCTTATCACTATCAAGTCAGCAGTTAAAGCTGGTAAATAATAAGGAAAGGGGAAATCAGTCGAAATGGCAAACGTAACATTATTTGACCAAACTGGTAAACAAGCTGGTGAAGTAGTTCTTAACGATGCGATCTTTGGTATCGAGCCAAACCAAGCAGTTGTGTTTGATGTGATCATCAGCCAACGTGCTAGCCTTCGTCAAGGTACTCACGCAGTTAAAAACCGTTCAGCAGTCTCAGGTGGCGGACGCAAACCATGGCGTCAAAAAGGAACTGGACGTGCTCGTCAAGGTTCTATCCGTTCACCACAATGGCGTGGCGGTGGCGTAGTCTTCGGACCAACTCCACGTTCATACGCGTACAAACTTCCACAAAAAGTTCGTCGCTTGGCACTTAAATCTGTTTACTCAGAAAAAGTTGCTGAAAACAAATTTGTAGCTGTTAACTCACTTGAATTCACAGCTCCAAAAACTGCTGAATTTGCAAAAGTACTTGCAGCATTGAGCATTGATTCTAAAGTCCTTGTTATTCTTGAAGAAGGCAACGAATTCGCAGCTCTTTCTGCTCGTAACATCCCAGGAGTTAAAGTTGCAACTGCAACAACTGCAAGCGTACTTGACATCGCAAATGCAGACAAACTTCTTGTAACTCAAGCAGCTATCTCTAAAATTGAGGAGGTTCTTGCATAATGAATTTGTATGATGTTATCAAAAAACCTGTCATCACAGAAAGCTCAATGGGCCAACTCGAAGCAGGCAAGTATGTATTTGAAGTTGACACTCGTGCACACAAACTCTTGATCAAACAAGCTGTTGAAGCTGCATTCGAGGGTGTTAAAGTTGCAAATGTTAACACAATCAACGTGAAACCTAAAACAAAACGCGTAGGTCGTTATGTAGGTCGCACAAACAAAGTGAAAAAAGCAATCATCACATTGGCTGCTGATTCAAAAGCGATCGAATTGTTCGCTACAGCTGACGCTGAATAATCAAAGGAGGAATTAACGTGGGTATTAAAGTTTATAAACCAACGACAAATGGCCGTCGTAACATGACTTCTTTGGACTTCGCTGAAATCACAACAAGCACTCCAGAAAAAAGCTTGCTTGTTGCTTTGAAGAGCAAAGCTGGTCGTAACAACAACGGTCGCATCACTGTTCGTCACCAAGGTGGCGGTCACAAACGTTTCTACCGTTTGGTAGACTTCAAACGTAACAAAGATGGCGTTGAAGCAATCGTTAAAACTATCGAGTACGATCCAAACCGTTCAGCAAACATCGCTCTTGTACACTACACAGACGGTGTTAAAGCTTACATCATTGCTCCTAAAGGTCTTGAAGTTGGTCAACGCATCGTTTCAGGCCCAGAAGCAGATATCAAAGTTGGTAACGCACTTCCACTTGCAAACATCCCAGTCGGTACTGTTGTTCACAACATCGAGTTGAAACCAGGTCGCGGTGGTGAGTTGGTTCGTGCTGCTGGTGCATCTGCACAGGTTCTTGGTCAAGAAGGTAAATACGTTCTTGTTCGTCTTCAATCAGGTGAAGTTCGTATGATCCTTGGTACTTGCCGTGCTACTGTTGGTACTGTAGGTAACGAACAACATGGCCTTGTTAACCTTGGTAAAGCAGGTCGTAGCCGTTGGAAAGGTATCCGTCCAACAGTTCGCGGTTCTGTAATGAACCCTAACGATCACCCACACGGTGGTGGTGAAGGTAAAGCACCAGTTGGTCGTAAAGCACCATCTACACCATGGGGTAAACCAGCTCTTGGTTTGAAAACTCGTAACAAGAAAGCTAAATCTGACAAACTTATCGTTCGTCGTCGCAACCAAAAATAATCTATTCTTAGTTGCTTAGCATTCTATATCATCCGCCAACTCGGTAGTCCGCTATTTTGCGGACAAGCCGCTGTGGTACATATTTTAAAGGAGAAAACACTAAAATGGGACGTAGTCTTAAAAAAGGACCTTTCGTCGATGAGCATTTGATGAAAAAAGTTGAAGCTCAAGCAAACGACGAAAAGAAAAAAGTAATTAAAACTTGGTCACGTCGTTCAACGATCTTCCCAAGTTTCATCGGTTATACAATCGCAGTTTACGATGGACGTAAACACGTACCTGTATACATTCAAGAAGACATGGTAGGTCACAAACTTGGTGAATTTGCACCAACTCGTACTTACAAAGGTCATGCTGCTGACGACAAGAAAACTCGTCGTAAATAATTTAGGAGGAAAACACAATGGCAGAAATTACTTCAGCTAAAGCAACTGCTCGCACAGTACGTGTTTCACCTCGTAAATCACGTCTTGTCTTGGATAACATCCGTGGCAAAAGCGTAGCAGACGCAATCGCAATCTTGAAATTCACACCAAACAAAGCTGCAGGCATTATCGAGGGAGTTTTGAACTCAGCAATCGCTAACGCTGAAAATAACTTTGGTTTGGAAAAAGCTAACTTGGTAGTCAGCGAAGCATTCGCAAACGAAGGACCAACGTTGAAACGTTTCCGTCCACGTGCGAAAGGTTCTGCTTCACCAATCAACAAACGCACAGCTCACATCACTGTAGTTGTGGCAGAGAAATAAGGAGGTAAAAACGTGGGTCAAAAAGTACATCCAATTGGTATGCGTGTTGGCATCATCCGTGATTGGGATGCTAAATGGTATGCTGAAAAAGAATACGCGGATTACCTTCATGAAGATCTTGCAATCCGCAACTTTATCAAAAAAGAATTGGCTGATGCGTCAACATCAACAATCGAAATCGAACGTGCTGTAAATAAAGTAATCGTTTCTATCCACACTGCTAAGCCAGGTATGGTTATCGGTAAAGCTGGTAGCAACGTTGATGCACTTCGTGCTCAATTGAACAAATTGACTGGTAAGCAAGTACACATCAACATCATCGAAATCAAACAACCTGATTTGGATGCACACCTTGTTGGTGAGTCAATCGCTCGTCAATTGGAGCAACGTGTGGCATTCCGCCGTGCTCAAAAACAAGCTATCCAACGTGCAATGCGCGCTGGTGCAAAAGGTATCAAAACACAAGTTTCTGGCCGTTTGAACGGTGCTGATATTGCCCGTGCAGAAGGCTACTCAGAAGGAACTGTTCCTCTTCATACACTTCGTGCGGATATCGACTACGCTTGGGAAGAAGCTTTGACAACTTACGGTAAACTTGGTGTTAAAGTATGGATCTACCGTGGTGAAGTTCTTCCAGCTCGTAAAAACACTAAAGGAGGTAAATAACAAATGTTAGTACCTAAACGTGTAAAACACCGTCGTGAATTCCGTGGAAAAATGCGCGGTGAAGCTAAAGGTGGAAAACAAGTAGACTTTGGTCAATACGGTCTTCAAGCAACTACTAGCTCATGGATTACAAACCGCCAAATCGAAGCTGCCCGTATCGCTATGACGCGTTACATGAAACGTGGTGGTAAAGTTTGGATCAAGATCTTCCCACACAAATCATACACTGCTAAAGCTATCGGTGTACGTATGGGTTCTGGTAAAGGTGCTCCTGAAGGTTGGGTAGCTCCAGTTAAACGCGGTAAGGTTATGTTTGAAGTAGCTGGCGTTTCTGAAGAAATCGCTCGCGAAGCATTCCGCCTTGCTGGTCACAAATTGCCAGTTAAAGTTAAATTCGTAAAACGTGAAGCAGAATAAGGAGAAGACATGAAACTTCAAGAAATTAAAGATTTTGTAAAAGAACTTCGTGGCCTTTCTCAAGAAGAACTTGCTAAGAAAGAAAACGAATTGAAGAAAGAACTCTTCGAACTTCGTTTCCAAGCTGCTGCTGGTCAACTTGAGCAAACTGCTCGTTTGAACGAAGTGAAGAAACAAATTGCACGTATCAAAACTGTGCAATCTGAAACTAAATAATAGATTGGGAAAGGAGAATTTCAATGGAACGCAATAATCGTAAAGTTCTTGTTGGACGCGTAGTATCTGACAAAATGGACAAAACAATCACAGTTGTAGTTGAAACTAAACGTAACCACCCAGTCTATGGTAAACGTATTAACTACTCTAAAAAGTACAAAGCTCATGATGAAAACAATGTTGCTAAAGAAGGCGATATCGTTCGTATCATGGAAACTCGCCCACTTTCAGCTACAAAACGTTTCCGTCTTGTAGAAGTTGTGGAAGAGGCAGTTATCATTTAATCAACCTGAAAGGAGAAAATTGACATGATTCAAACAGAAACTCGTTTGAAAGTTGCTGACAACAGTGGCGCACGTGAAATCTTGACAATCAAAGTTCTTGGTGGTTCAGGACGTAAATTCGCGAATATCGGCGACATCATCGTTGCTTCAGTAAAACAAGCTACTCCTGGTGGTGCGGTTAAAAAAGGTGACGTTGTTAAAGCCGTTATCGTTCGTACTAAGACAGGTGCTCGTCGTGCTGATGGTTCATACATCAAATTCGATGAGAATGCTGCAGTTATTATCCGTGAAGACAAAAACCCTCGCGGAACTCGTATCTTTGGCCCAGTGGCACGCGAATTGCGTGATGGCGGTTTCATGAAAATTGTTTCATTGGCACCAGAAGTACTTTAATTTAAAATCTAACAAACTAAGTCCCCTGGTTAAATCACTAACCAGGGTGCCCATTAGGGCGTAAGAAATCATAGGAGAAATCAAATGTTTGTAAAAAAAGGCGATAAGGTTCGCGTAATCGCTGGTAAAGACAAAGGCGTTGAAGCTCTTGTTGTAACAGCACTTCCAAAAGTAAACAAAGTTATTGTTGAAGGTGTTAACATCGTTAAGAAACACCAGAAACCAAACAGCGAAAACCCTCAAGGCGCTATCGTTGAAAAAGAAGCTCCAATCCATGTGTCAAACGTTCAAGTTCTTGACAAAAATGGTGTTGCAGGACGCGTTGGTTACAAGTTTGTAGACGGCAAAAAAGTTCGCTACAACAAAAAATCAGGCGAAGTGCTTGATTAATCACGAAGGAAAGGAGAAGTATAATGGCAAATCGTTTAAAAGAAAAATATCTTAATGAAGTAGTTCCTGCTTTGACTGAACAATTTAACTATTCTTCAGTTATGGCTGTGCCAAAAGTTGATAAGATCGTTTTGAACATGGGTGTTGGTGACGCTGTTTCTAACGCTAAAAACCTTGAGAAAGCTGCTCAAGAATTGGCTTTGATCTCAGGTCAAAAACCACTTATCACTAAAGCTAAGAAATCAATCGCCGGCTTCCGTCTTCGTGAGGGTGTTGCGATCGGTGCGAAAGTAACTCTTCGTGGCGAACGTATGTATGAGTTCTTGGACAAATTGGTTACAGTTTCACTTCCACGTGTACGTGACTTCCACGGTGTACCAACTAAGTCATTTGACGGACGTGGTAACTACACACTTGGTGTGAAAGAGCAATTGATCTTCCCAGAAATCAACTTCGACGATGTTGATAAGACTCGCGGTATGGATATCGTTATCGTTACAACTGCTAACACTGACGAAGAATCACGTGCATTGCTTACTGGCCTTGGTATGCCGTTTGCAAAATAAGAGGGAGAGAATAAATGGCTAAAAAATCAATGATCGCTAAGAACAAACGCCCAGCTAAGTTCTCTACACAAGCTTACACACGCTGTGAAAAATGTGGACGTCCACACTCAGTTTACCGCAAATTCAAATTGTGCCGTGTATGCTTCCGCGACTTGGCTTACCTTGGACAAATTCCGGGTGTAACAAAAGCTTCTTGGTAAGAATAACTTGCTATTCCGTTGCAATTCGTCGTCAGCACTTCTGGCCATACCTCGGTATTGCCTGCGAAGTGCTTCCTAGACTTGCTTAGGACTAGCAACTTATTCTATATATACACTTACTACTTGTCCGCAAGGACATCATTAACTAGCAAGTGATCTAATCAAACTGCTAGTAAGAGGAGAAACAACAAATGGTTATGACTGACCCAATTGCAGATTTTTTGACACGTATTCGTAACGCTAACCAAGCAAAACACGAAGTGCTTGAAGTTCCTGCATCAAACATCAAAAAAGGCATTGCTACAATCCTTAAAAACGAAGGTTTTGTGAAAAACGTTGAATTCATCGAAGATGACAAACAAGGCATCATCCGTGTATTCTTGAAATACGGACCAAACGGTGAAAAAGTTATCACTAACTTGAAACGCGTTTCAAAACCAGGTCTTCGTGTTTACTCAAAACGTGAAGATATTCCAAAAGTTCTTAACGGACTTGGTATCGCAATCATCTCAACATCAGAAGGTCTTTTGACTGACAAACAAGCTCGTCAAAAGAACGTTGGTGGTGAGGTTATCGCATACGTTTGGTAATCTTTTAGCTTCCAATTTCGTCATGTGCCTGTGTTAGAGCGTCTTGGCATACTCGAGTATAGCCTGCGTCGCTCTACCTTGCCACATTTAGAAATTGAAACCTAAAAGCATGATTGCTTCTCAAATGCGATCATGAAACCTGCTCATTCGAACACGGGCTAAAGTCTGTGTAAAAAAGACAATCCTTCCTCGAAGCTTAGGCTTCTGCGTCAAGATTCCTATTTTTACTTTGACTTCTTAACGCCCTCTGTATCATGAGCCCCCGTGAAAACTAGTCGCTAGACGGCTTGATAATTTAACAGGAGAATAAAAAAATATGTCACGTATTGGTAATAAAGTAATTACATTGCCTGCTGGTGTTGAGCTTGCTCAAAACAACGGCGTGGTAACTGTAAAAGGACCTAAAGGGGAATTGACTCGTGAATTCCCAACTGCTATTGAAATCCGTGTGGAAGGTGCAGAAGTAACTCTTCACCGTCCAAACGATTCAAAAGAAATGAAGACTATTCACGGTACTAGCCGTGCTAACCTCAACAACATGGTTGTTGGTGTTTCTGAAGGCTTCAAAAAAGAACTTGAAATGCGTGGTGTCGGTTACCGTGCTCAATTGGCTGGTAACAAATTGACACTTGCTGTTGGTAAATCACATCCAGATGAAGTGGTTGCACCAGAAGGTATCACATTTGAAGTTCCAACACCAACACAAATCGTCGTGTCTGGTATCAACAAAGAAGTTGTTGGTCAAACAGCAGCTTACATCCGTAGCCTTCGCGCTCCTGAGCCATACAAAGGTAAAGGTATCCGCTACGTTGGTGAATTCGTTCGCCGTAAAGAAGGTAAAACAGGTAAATAATAGCTTGCTGAGGTGGCTTAGCCACCTGGCTGACTATTTCTCAAATTGTTTCGTAAGAAACAGAATCATACATTAAGAGGTGAATATTGTGATTTCAAAACCAGATAAAAACAAAATCCGCCAAAAACGCCACCGTCGCGTTCGCGGTAAAATCTCTGGAACTGCTGCTCGCCCACGTTTGAACATTTTCCGTTCTAATACAGGCATCTACGCTCAAGTGATTGATGACGTAGCGGGTGTAACGCTCGCAAGCGCTTCTACTCTTGATAAAGAAGTTTCAAAAGGTACTAAGACAGAACAAGCTGTTGTTGTAGGTAAACTCGTTGCTGAACGCGCGGTAGCTAAAGGTATTTCTGAAGTGGTTTTTGACCGCGGTGGATATCTCTATCACGGACGTGTGAAAGCTTTGGCTGAATCAGCTCGTGAAAACGGATTGAAATTCTAATAGGGAGGACACTAAGAAATGGCATTCAAAGATAACGCAGTTGAAATTGAAGAACGCGTAGTGGCCATCAACCGTGTTACAAAAGTTGTTAAAGGTGGACGTCGTCTTCGTTTTGCAGCTCTTGTGGTTGTTGGTGACCGTAACGGTCGCGTAGGTTTCGGTACTGGTAAAGCTCAAGAAGTACCAGAAGCTATCCGTAAAGCAGTTGAATCTGCTAAGAAAAACATGATTGAAGTACCAATGGTTGGTACAACAATCCCTCACGAAGTTCGCTCAGAATTTGGCGGCGCTCGTGTATTGTTGAAACCTGCTTCAGAAGGTTCTGGGGTTGCTGCCGGTGGTGCAACTCGTGCCGTAATCGAATTGGCAGGTATCGCAGATGTGACTTCTAAGTCACTTGGTTCAAACACACCAATCAACATCGTTCGCGCAACAGTTGAAGGTTTGAAACAATTGAAACGTGCTGAAGAAGTGGCTGCACTTCGTGGCATCTCAGTTTCTGATTTAGCATAAGAAAGGAGATACTCATGGCTCAAATTAAAATCACTTTGACTAAGTCTCCAATCGGTCGCAAACCAGAACAACGTAAAACAGTTGTTGCACTTGGACTTGGTAAATTGAACTCTTCAGTTGTTAAAGAAGATAACCCAGCTATTCTTGGAATGGTTAACGCTATCTCTCACTTGGTAACTGTAGAAGAAGTTAAATAATCTAACAAATAGACTAAGTCGCATAGAGAAATCTTTGCGACTTCTAGTCCATTTTACATATTTACATACAGCGAGTTTGTGGAGGAAGACTCTTGTACTTCACAGGCGCTAGCATATAAAAGAGGAGAAATAATAATGAAACTTCATGAATTACAACCTGCTACAGGTTCTCGTAAAGTCCGCAACCGTGTAGGTCGTGGTACATCATCAGGTAACGGTAAAACATCTGGCCGTGGTCAAAAAGGTCAAAAAGCTCGTAGCGGTGGCGGTGTTCGCCCAGGTTTTGAAGGTGGACAAACTCCATTGTTCCGTCGTCTTCCAAAACGTGGATTTACAAATATCAACGCTAAAGAGTACGCAATCGTTAACCTTGATCAATTGAACGCTTTTGAAGATGGTGCAGAAGTAACACCAGTTGTGCTTATCGAAGCTGGAATCGTTAAAGCTGAAAAATCAGGAATTAAAATTCTTGGTAACGGTGAATTGACGAAGAAATTGACAGTTAAAGCTGCTAAATTCTCTAAATCAGCTGAAGAAGCAATCACTTCTAAAGGTGGCTCAGTAGAAGTCATCTAAGAGGTGACAGCCTATGTTTTTTAAACTTTTAAAAGATGCCTTAAAGGTAAAATTGGTACGTAGTAAAATTCTATTTACTATCTTTATCCTTTTTGTCTTCCGCGTAGGAACCCACATTACAGTACCAGGAGTAAACGCAAAGAGTCTTGAAGCCTTGTCAAATGTTCCGTTTTTGAACATGTTGAGCTTGGTTTCGGGAAATGCTATGCGTAATTTCTCAGTTTTCGCACTAGGGGTTAGTCCTTATATTACAGCTTCCATCATTGTTCAACTTTTGCAAATAGATATTTTACCTAAATTTGTTGAATGGGGTAAGCAAGGTGAAGTTGGTCGTCGTAAACTGAATCAGGCAACACGCTACATTTCTTTGGTACTGGCATTTGTTCAATCGATTGGTATTACAGCAGGCTTTAATGCCTTGTCTGGTGCAAAATTGACCAATATGCCACTAAATTGGCAAACATATTTGTTGATTGGATCAATTTTGACAACAGGTTCGATTATTGTAACCTGGTTGGGGGAACAAATTTCTGAAAAGGGCTATGGTAATGGTACATCAATGATCATCTTTGCGGGTATCATTTCATCACTACCAGGGACTTTTCACGAGATTTACATTGATCGCTTTGTTAATATTGAATCAAGTCGTTTGGGGGAGTCAGCAATCTTTGTTGCTGCACTCGTCGTATTAATATTCTTTGTTGTGTATTTTACAACTTTTGTACAACAAGCAGAATATAAATTACCAATTCAATATACAAAACGTGCACAAGGAGCACCTTCTAGCTCATATTTACCGCTGAAATTGAATCCAGCAGGAGTTATTCCCGTAATCTTTGCAGGCTCAATCACTGCAGTGCCAACTTCTTTGATTCAATATTTCGCAAGTCAAAATAAGAGTGCCGGGTGGTTATTGACGGTTCAGGAATACTTTGATTATTCAACTGCTAAAGGTATGATTGTATATGCAGGTTTAATTATTGCCTTTACATTCTTCTACACCTTTGTTCAAGTAAATCCTGAGAAGACTGCAGAAAGCCTTCAGAAAAGTGCAGCCTATATCCATGGAGTTCGTCCTGGTAATGGCACTGAACAGTTTTTGTCAAAATTATTGACAAGATTGGCAGTAATCGGTGCACTCTTCTTGAGTTTTGTAGCTTTGTTGCCTATCCTTGCGCAAAATCTCTTTGGGCTTTCTTCAAGCATTGCGTTCCTTGGTACAAGTTTGATTATCGTAATCTCTACAAGTATCGAAGGCATCAAGCAATTAGAAGGCTACCTTCTTAAGAGAAAATATGTAGGTTTCTTAGAAATTACAGAATAGAATATAGGTTGACCTAGTCAACCTTCTATTTTGTTTTTAGATAAGTTTGTCAATAATGGCAAATTTATGTGAAAACAAAATAAGGAGTTTGTCATGAATCTTTTAATTATGGGTTTACCAGGTGCTGGTAAAGGGACACAAGCGGCCAAGATTGTTGAGAAATTCAATGTTGCTCATATTTCAACAGGAGATATGTTCCGTGCAGCAATGGCCAATCAGACTGAAATGGGTATTCTTGCCAAGTCGTACATCGATAAGGGGGACCTCGTTCCCGATGAAGTTACTAATGGCATTGTCAAAGAACGTTTGGTTCAGGATGACATCAAGGAAAAAGGCTTTTTGCTAGATGGCTATCCTCGTACGATTGAACAAGCCCATGCCTTGGATGAAAATTTGGCTGACTTAGGAATTGAGTTGCAAGGTGTTATCAATATTGAGATTGATCCTTCAAAATTGGTAGAGCGTCTCAGCGGTCGTATTATTCATAAAGAAACCGGAGAGACTTTCCACAAAGTATTCAATCCACCTGTTGGAGACTACAAAGAGGAAGACTTCTATCAACGTGAAGATGACAAGCCAGAATCTGTCAAACGTCGTTTAGAGGTCAATATCGCACAAGGACAGCCAATCATTGATCATTATCGTGCAAAAGGGCTGGTCCATGATATTGAAGGTGACCAAGACATTGACCTTGTTTTCCAAGCAATTGATACAGTACTATCAAAATTGCAATAAACTAATAGATTTGGCTTGCATTTTTTATACAAAGATGATAAAATAGCCTAGTCTGACTTATAATTGTTACCTCTGTGTTCAGAGGACATCAAATCGATATTTAGAGAGGGGTTACTTTTGCATGGCAAAAGAAGATGTGATTGAAATTGAAGGCAAAGTAGTCGATACAATGCCAAATGCTATGTTTACTGTTGAGTTGGAGAACGGACACCAAGTCCTTGCAACTGTTTCAGGTAAAATCCGTAAAAACTACATTCGTATTTTGGTCGGTGACCGCGTAACTGTTGAGATTAGTCCATACGACTTGACACGTGGACGTATCACATACCGCTTTAAATAGTCGAAATACTTGGAGGGATTAAACATGAAAGTAAGACCATCGGTCAAACCAATTTGCGAATACTGCAAAGTTATTCGTCGTAATGGTCGTGTTATGGTGATTTGCCCAGCAAACCCTAAACACAAGCAACGTCAAGGTTAAGAAATAGAAAGGAGAAAACATGGCTCGTATTGCTGGAGTTGACATTCCAAATGACAAACGTGTAGTTATTTCATTAACTTATGTTTATGGTATCGGTCTTGCAACATCTAAAAAAATTCTTGCAGCTGCAGGTATTTCAGAAGATGTACGCGTGAAAGATTTGACATCAGATCAAGAAGATGCTATTCGTCGTGAAGTTGATGCAATCAAAGTTGAAGGTGACCTCCGTCGTGAGGTTAACTTGAACATCAAACGTTTGATGGAAATCGGTTCATACCGTGGTATCCGTCACCGTCGTGGACTTCCTGTCCGTGGACAAAACACTAAAAACAATGCCCGCACTCGTAAAGGTAAAGCTGTTGCGATTGCAGGTAAGAAAAAATAATATAGGAGGTAGAAAAATTGGCTAAACCAACACGTAAACGTCGTGTGAAAAAGAATATCGAATCTGGTATTGCTCATATTCACGCTACATTTAATAACACTATTGTTATGATTACTGATGTGCATGGTAACGCTATTGCTTGGTCATCAGCTGGTGCTCTTGGTTTCAAAGGTTCTCGTAAATCTACACCATTCGCAGCCCAAATGGCTTCAGAAGCAGCTGCTAAATCTGCACAAGAACACGGTCTTAAAACAGTTGAAGTTACCGTTAAAGGCCCAGGTTCAGGTCGTGAGTCTGCTATCCGCGCTCTTGCTGCCGCTGGTCTTGAAGTAACAGCAATTCGTGATGTGACTCCTGTACCACACAATGGTGCTCGTCCTCCAAAACGTCGCCGTGTATAATCATACATTCCATACACAGCTTTTCGTTTAAGAGGGAGTAAGAAATGATTGAGTTTGAAAAACCAACAATAACAAAAATTGATGAAAATAAAGATTACGGCAGATTTGTGATCGAACCATTAGAACGTGGTTACGGTACAACTCTTGGTAACTCTCTTCGTCGTGTACTTCTTGCCTCACTTCCAGGTGCTGCAGTAACATCAATTAAAATTGATGGTGTACTCCACGAATTCGACACAGTTCCAGGTGTTCGTGAAGATGTTATGCAAATTATTCTTAACATCAAAGGCATTGCTGTAAAATCTTATGTCGAAGACGAAAAGAAAATTGAACTTGATGTAGTAGGTCCAGCTGAAGTAACAGCAGGAGACATTCTTACAGATAGTGACATTGAAATTGTAAACCCTGACCATTATCTCTTTACCATTGCTGATGGTGCCACTTTTAAAGCTGTTTTGACTGTCAATTCAGGTCGTGGTTATGTACCAGCTGAGGGTAATAAGAAAGATGATGCACCAGTGGGAACACTTGCTGTAGATTCTATCTATACGCCAGTGAAGAAAGTCAATTATCAAGTTGAACCAGCTCGTGTTGGTAGCAACGATGGTTTTGACAAATTAACACTTGAAATCAACACAAATGGCACCATTATTCCAGAAGATGCTTTAGGTCTTTCTGCGCGCATTTTGATGGAGCACTTAGGTCTCTTCACTGACTTGACTGAAGTTGCAAAATCTGCAGAAGTGATGAAAGAAGCTGAAGTGGCTTCAGATGATCGTATGCTTGATCGTACGATTGAAGAATTGGATCTATCTGTTCGCTCATATAACTGTCTGAAACGTGCAGGCATTAACACTGTATTCGACTTGACAGAGAAAACTGAGCCAGAAATGATGAAAGTGCGCAATCTTGGTCGCAAGAGTCTTGAAGAAGTTAAAGTTAAATTGGCTGATCTTGGTCTAGGATTGAAAAAAGATAAATAATATAGGAGGAAATCATGGCATACCGTAAACTAGGACGCACTAGCTCACAACGTAAAGCAATGTTGCGCGATTTGACAACTGACCTTTTGATCAACGAATCAATCGTTACAACTGAAGCTCGTGCTAAAGAAATCCGTAAAACAGTTGAAAAAATGATCACACTTGGTAAACGTGGTGATTTGCACGCACGTCGTCAAGCAGCAGCATTTGTTCGTAACGAAATTGCATCTGAAAACTATGATGAAGCAACTGATAAGTACACTTCTACTACAGCACTTCAAAAATTGTTCTCTGAAATTGCACCTCGTTATGCAGAACGTAATGGTGGATATACTCGTATCCTCAAAACTGAACCACGTCGTGGTGATGCTGCGCCAATGGCAATTATCGAACTTGTATAAGATCATCAATTTTGTTGAGTGTTATGATGATGGAATCCTATTCTGATTCTTAGTCTAGCTCTGGTCTACCGCTGAGCTTGTCTCAGCGGTAACACTCATCATGTTGATTGGACGCTTGTTTACGAAATTACTCTAAGATAGAATAATTTCGTAAGCAGGCGTTTTTATTTTACTCAAAAATTTTGATATACTTATAAAATGAATAGAGAAGACATGACATCCTTAGGCAATTGTTTTGAAGAATACTATTTTGCTAACATTAAAGAAAAGCCAGAATTGTTTATAGGTGTAGAATTAGAATATCCGATAGTTAATATCTCAGGGAAAGCAACTTCTATCCAAGTGGCTACAGATATGATGCGACATCTTTCTAATCAAAATGGTTTTACCATCGTCAAAAGAGATGATAGAGGAAATCCGATAGAACTCCAGCACGAGTCGGGAGACCTCATACTATTTGAAGTCACGTATAATACACTAGAATTTGCATTCGCAAAAGCAAAAAATATTGGTAGTGTAGAAGAGCGTCATAAAGAATATCTAGAGAATATTCAGTATTATTTGCGCCAAAATGGACACGAATTGCAGGGGTTAGGGATAAATCCCAATTGGGAAAATAATGACAATAGACCGGTAGATACGGGCCGATATAGGATGTTGATGAACTATCTCAAGCTAGGAGAAGGCAAACCTAATATGCATCCCTATACTGGATATGCTGGCTTTATTTGCGGAAATCAAGTGCAGTTTGATGTGAGTCGAAAATCCTTTTTACGAGTCATTAATGCGTTTAATAAAATTGAAGCAGCGAAGGCGTTTTTGTTTGCAAATTCACCATTCGATCATATGGATGATATGGCCCTTACTAGGGATTATTTTTGGGAATATTCAATGCATGGCCTCTTAAAGAATAACGTTGGTATCTACTCAGAGGAATTTCGTACTGAGGCAGAATATTGTCAATACCAAAAAGAGTCCGCAATGTTTTATGTCATCAGGGATAACTGCTATTATTATTTTAAACCAATTACTGTTAAATCTTTTTTTGAGCAAGAAAAATTTGCAGCGTATTCAGAAACTGGCGAGATATGTCACTTTGTTCCGAAAGCAGATGATTTCAAAAACCATCGCTCATACCACTATCAAGAGCTTACCAAACGAGGAACTATTGAATTTCGAAGTACATGTACACAACCATTTGAAACAACATTTGCTCCCATAGCCTTTCATTTAGGTCTGCTCGCCAATCTCGTGAAATTAGAAGAAATTCTGGAATGTACAGAGTTTTTTAAAGAATTTGGCAGAGATTATTCGAAGCTACGTAGACAATTTTCGAGAAAAAAACTTTCTGATTTAGAACAAAGAATGGTGAAAGACTTTTCTAAGACATTATTAGATTGTGCACATGAAGCCCTCCTTTTGAGAGGATACAGTGAAGAAAAATATTTAACTCCACTGTACAATTCATTAATTGATAACTCCGGGGTACTGTGACAGTCTACTAAAATATGAATAGGTAGCCATAGATTTTTACAAAGAACATAAATACCGTTGTAAAGATTTGATATACTGGAGGCATACGAAGAAAATATACAATCGCTGATTAGTATGCCTCTCAGTTTTTCATAAAAAAATCCAAAAAAATCTCCAAAAACCGGTTGACAATGTGTATAAGTCGTGATAGAATAATTGAGTTGTCTCTTGAGGGACTAGTCAGTAGCGGAATGAAAAAAAGTTTCGAAAAAGTGTTGACAAGTTCAGTAG
>NZ_JAOTGK010000010.1:0-30294 GCF_044427155.1 Streptococcus sp. 2022WUSS083
TACATTTTCATGCCTTTCTAGTTGTTTTGTGGTTATTATAATTATAAAGCATGAAGTGGAAAACGAGCAACTCCTAATTGGAATTGCTCGTTTTTTTATTGTGAGAAGCTAGTTTTTGCCCAGCTTCATCCGACCAAAATCTGAGGATATTGAGTTCACCTTTGAGTTCCCAAAAGATTTCTCTAATGAAACTTCTGAAATAATCAACATATTGTCAAATAAAGGAATAACTGGTACCATCTATACAAAGAAGACTCCTCTTACTGCTAAAAAACAAGGATTTTCCATTTTATCACGCGGAAAATTAGCAAGTGAACAGTCTGTGACACAATTTCAAGATAGAGCTAATGATCGTTTTTATGACTATGCAGCTGGTTATTTTGATATCGATTTTCTAGATAATGATGCAAAAAAAGATTTTATCTCTACTGACAGACAATCAATTCGCTGGGAAGCTGATGAAGAATTGATTGAAATAAAAGACAATCTAAATAAATTGATGGGAATTATCCAGCGAACTTGGCGAAAAAAAAGGGCTGAAGCTAAAGAGAAAAAAGCTAAAGAAATCCAAGAAAAAACTCCTCTCATTATGCAAACTAAACTATCTGAAGAGGACCAGAAAGTCATTGATACAATTGGCAGTAAATTAGAGGATGATAATATAAACATCTCCAATACAGAAAAACAAGAAATTTTAAGTTTAGTTACACAGTCCACTATTTCTTATAAAAAAGATAATAGTGTCTACAAAGAGCTTGTTCCCAAAAACTTTTCCGTTCCTAAAACAGTCGGCGTAAAAATACGTAGACTCCGTGAAGAAATGCTAGAAGCTGCTGAAGATGATAAAGGGACGGATCGCTTTATCCTGACACAAGGTCTCCTACTACGAGCAATGATTGAAAGTACTACAACTACATATCTTAGGCAATACTGGCAAGAAGTAAATAATAATAGTTTAATTTTTAATCAAAATAATCGAATACATAACCTTTCAAAAGAAAGCGATGTTGATGGACTTCCATTTGCGACAAAATATAAATCGCTCATTCTACTTCTAACTCACCACGGTAAGATTGAGCGAAGACGGACTAGTAGCTTAATTAGTGAATTTGATAATGTGCAAGTTGTAAAACATTTGGATTTACTAATGCATGACTCCCAAAACTTTCCACAATTTAATACTTTAAAAGAAATTTGGAATTGTGTTGCACCTCAGTTATTGCTAGCATTTGATAAGATAAGATAAGATAAAATATAAACTTCACTTAATAGAAAAGGCTTAAAATCAATTTTTCTACAAACTTGATTTTAAGCCTTTTTATTATTTCATGAAACTTAGGAAATTACATAAATTCTTAAAACTTCCCTAGTTTCATAATAGTTTCTGCTAATTTTTGACTGAAAATAGGAGGAACAGCATTACCAATTTGAACAAAAGCACTTGTTCTAGAATCTAAAAAATAATAACTATCAGGAAACCCTTGTAAACGGGCTGCTTCTCTCACCGTAATCGACCTGTTTTGATTGATATCTGGATGTATATAATGATGCCCATCTTTTGCTATATGAGCAACTATTGTGTGTGATGGAGACTCCCAAGATAAAGCCTTAAATCTATCCAAAAACTTATCTGTATGGCTATGAGTTTGTAATTTTTTATCAAGCTCATCATATCTTATGTTTTTTCCCTCTTTTTTGGCTGCTGCAACTATAGAATAAATTTTTAAATCATTTTTATTGTTTTTTCTAGCAATATTTTGCGTCAGTGGGAAATCAGCATCCTGTTTAAAATATTTTTTTATATAGTCATTTCCATTTGAAACGTAAAAGTTTTTTTCTTCCCCAGCATTTAAAAATGGTAAATCACTTAACGCACGCTGTGTAGTAACTTCTGGTTCAGTTGATTTTTCAAGTAATTCAAAAAAACTACTCGTAATTTTTTTATATTTCTCTTGGACACCAAAAATTATCAATCTTTCCCTAGACTGTGGGACACCGTAATCCTTAGTGTTCAGAACTCTGTATTCCAAACTATAGCCAGCTTCTAAAAATTCAGCCTCCATTTTTGAAAGCAGACTTTCACCATCTGAATCTTTAAAACTTAGTAACCCCTTTACATTTTCAAAGACAAAAAACTTAGGACTATATCTTTCCAAAAACTTTATATAATACTTATATAAATAAATTCTCTCATCAGAATTTTTCTTTCTGGCATTTCTAGCTCTACCTATGGTAGAATAGGCCTGACATGGTGGTCCACCAATAATACCATCTACTGTTCCCGAAAATTTATCAAAATATTGAAAAATAATTTCTAGATTCTCATCATTGATTTCTAAATTTATTGTCTTTTCCAAAATACTACTTGGAACTTTTGAAAACAACTCATCTTTGCTTATTCTTTTATTCATAAAGTCACGATAAAGAAAAGACCGATCATTACTCTTGAGATAGTGATAGATTTCCCTTAACATTAATGTTTGAGAAGCAGCAGGTTCTTTTTCTACATGTCCCAAAATATTGTAATCCGAGGTCCTAAAACCTTCAGTTAAACCACCCGCTCCGCTAAATAAATCTATAATATTAATCATAATTCTCACCTTATCACCAAGTTAACAAGCTTGCAATATTTTGTCAAGTAATTTGACAAAATTCCTTATTGACTTTACCCTACCAACTTCTTCATCTCTTCAATCCGTCCTACTGTCGCATCGTATTTTGCTTGGTAGTCGGCTTGTTTTTCTTTTTCTTTTTCAACGACTTCTGGTTTGGCGTTGGCGATGAAGCGTTCATTGCTGAGTTTTTTGCCGACCATGTCTAGTTCTTTTTGCCATTTGGCGAGTTCTTTGTCCAGACGAGCCAACTCTTCTTCTACGTTGAGGAGGTCGGCTAGTGGCAAGAAGATTTCAGCACCGGTGATAACGGCTGACATAGCTAGTTCTGGTGCAGCAATGCTTGAGCTGATTTCCAACTGTTCTGGGTTGGTAAAGCGGCGGATGTAGTTTTCATTTGCCTTGAAGAAGACTTCAAGCTCAGTATCCGCTGTCTTAATCAAAATGGTAATCGGCTTAGATGGAGCAACATTCACTTCTGCTCTGCTATTTCGCACCGAACGGATCAAGTCCTTAAGGCTTTCCACTCCCTTGTGAGCTTCCGCATTGTCAAATGCTGGGTTGACAACAGGGTAGGCCGCTACCACGATAGAGCCCTCTGCATACTGAGCGAAGATCTCTTCCGTCACAAACGGCATGATTGGGTGGAGGAGGCGAAGGATTTGGTCCAGCGTGTAGAGAAGGACAGAGCGGGTCATGACTTTCTCAGCCTCGTTGTCGCTATAAAGGACCTCCTTGGTCAGCTCGACATACCAGTTGGCGAACTCTTCCCAGATGAAGTTGTAGAGGATGTGACCAGCCACACCAAACTCGAACTTGTCGAAGTTTTCAGTGACCTTGGCAATGGTTTCGTTGAGGTTGTGGAGAATCCAGCGGTCCGTCACGTTGCCAGCCTCACCAGCTGCAACTTTGGCGACATTGTCACGCGCCGCATCCAAGGTCAAGCCTTCATTGTTCATGAGGATATAGCGGGAAATGTTCCAAATCTTGTTGATGAAGTTCCAAGACGCATCCATCTTCTCATAAGAGAAGCGAACATCTTGACCAGGAGCAGAGCCGTTTGACAAGAACCAACGCAAAGCGTCCGCACCGTATTTCTCGATGACATCCATCGGGTCAATCCCGTTTCCAAGCGACTTGGACATCTTGCGACCTTCTTCGTCACGGATCAAACCGTGGATCAACACGTTCTTGAAGGGCTGACGGCCTGTGAACTCAAGCGATTGGAAAATCATCCGCGACACCCAGAAGAAGATGATGTCGTAGCCTGTTACCAAGGTTGAGGTTGGGAAGTAACGTTGGAAGTCCGCCGCGTTTTCGTCAGGCCATCCCATGGTTGAGAATGGCCAAAGGGCAGAGCTGAACCAGGTATCTAGGACATCCTCATCCTGTACCCAACCGTCACCTGCTGGAGCCTCTTCTCCGACGTACATTTCGCCAGATTCGTTATACCATGCTGGAATCTGATGACCCCACCAAAGCTGACGCGAGATAACCCAGTCGTGTACATTTTCCATCCATTGTAGGAAGGTATCATTAAAGCGTGGTGGGTAGAATTCTACCTTATCGGCTGTGTCTTGGTTGGCAATGGCATTCTTCGCCAACTGGTCCATCTTAACAAACCACTGGGTTGACAAGCGTGGCTCGACTACAACTCCTGTACGTTCAGAGTGTCCAACAGAATGCACACGGTTTTCGATTTCCACAAGAGCACCCAGCTCTTGTAACTTAGCAACTGTTGCCTTACGAGCTTCAAAGCGGTCCATACCTGCAAATTCACCCGCCAACTCGTTCATAGTACCGTCGTCGTTCATAACATTGACTTGTGGCAGATTGTGGCGCTGACCGACAAGGAAGTCATTTGGATCGTGGGCAGGAGTGATTTTCACAACCCCTGTACCAAATTCTGGATCTGCATGTTCATCCGCAACGATTGGAATTGGCTTGTTTACGATTGGCAGGATAACATTTTTACCAATCAAGTCCTTGTAACGTGGGTCTTCTGGGTTAACTGCAACCGCAACGTCCCCAAACATGGTTTCAGGACGGGTTGTCGCAACTTGAAGGGCACGTGAGCCGTCTTCTAGCATATAGGTCATATGGTAGAAAGCACCTTCTACGTCCTTGTGGATAACTTCAATATCAGAAAGGGCTGTGCGAGCCGCTGGATCCCAGTTGATGATAAATTCGCCACGGTAGATCCAGCCTTTTTTGTAGAGTTCTACAAAGACCTTGCGAACGGCTTTCGACAAACCTTCGTCCAGCGTGAAGCGGTCACGTTGGTAGTCCAAAGACAGACCCAACTTACCCCATTGCTCACGAATAGTCGCTGCGTACTCATCCTTCCATTCCCAGACTTTGTCGAGGAATTTCTCCCGCCCCAAGTCATAACGGGTCACGCCTTGCTCCCGCAAGCGTTCCTCAACCTTAGCCTGTGTGGCAATCCCCGCGTGGTCCATACCTGGAAGCCAGAGGGTATCAAATCCCTGCATGCGTTTTTGTCGGATGATGATATCTTGAAGGGTGGTATCCCAAGCGTGTCCTAAGTGCAACTTACCTGTGACGTTTGGCGGCGGAATGACGATTGAATAAGGCTTGGCCTCCGCATCGCCTGACGGCTTAAAGACATCTTGGTCCAACCAAGTTTGGTAACGACCAGCCTCAACCTCGGCTGGATTGTATTTTGGTGATAATTCTTTTAACATTAGTTTTTCTCCTTTAGTATTTTTTAAGAAAATTGGTTTATACTATCCTCAAGCTAGAAATAGCAAAACTTTTCTTTTTCATATAATCTCCTAGAAATAGTCAGTCCTTAGGCTGGCTATTTCGTTTGTTCTTGCTCAAGCTCCTCCATTTTTTGGATAATCAGTTGAGCTACATCATTAGCAGTAAGGTGGGTATTATTAATTTTGAGATAATGCTGAATGCCCTCTGGAATGCCTAATGAGGTATATTGACATGTATCAGCTGTAGAGAGAATCTCAGCCTCTGAAACTTCAATGTGTCGTTTCAAAGGTTTATGGGTAAGTCGATTTTCTGTCCGATTACGCCGCAGACGTTCTTCCAAAGCAGTCTCCAACTCAACAAATAAAATTTCCTGACCATGATAATGAAAAATCGTCTGAACAGTTGTAAGGAATTGAACCTCTATGAGATTTTTAAAATTAATCAAGGCAGTTCCGATTAGTGGGCGGCCTGACCTAGCAAACACATCATAAACAGCAAATGTAATACGTGTATTGAGGTCAAACATATCCTCAGAAAATTCAGGAATAAAACGTAGGCTAAAATCAATCGAATCGTGATTATGAAAGAGGGTCATCCCTGTCAATTTCGCAACTTCCTGCCCAACGGTCATCTTGCCAGAAGCTTGTGCTCCAATAATAATTAGATTCATCTTGCCTCCCCCACCAACTCTATCTTAATCCCATCTGGGTCTTCCAAATAGAGGGCATAGTGATCTGATCCTCCTGCGTGGGGATAGCGGTCATCGTAGAGCAGTTTGACTCGTCTGGTCAAAAATTCCTTCCGCCATTGGTCAATCTCATCAGGTGTTCCCGCATGAAAGGCTAGATGATTGAGACCTGTGCGGCACCGGTGATAGCCTGCCTCTAGGAAATCCTCTGGCGTTTGGACAAAGACCAGGTATTGCTCTGCTTTTTTATAAGACAGCCCTTTATCCCACTCCTGATAGAGCGAGTAGCCCAGCTTGGTCAGGAGAAAGTCGTAAAATGCACGCGAGGTTTCCAAATTAGAAACGTAAATTTCAACATGATGTAACATATTTTCTCCTTTCCAAATGAAAATCCCCGCCTAGACTTGCTAGACAGGGACGAAGTTATTCCGCGGTACCACCCTTGTTCAGATACATTATCTGCACTTTGCTTATTCGATTCACATCATCAGCAACCAGTTTTGACATTTGTGCGGATTTCTCAGTACCACCGCTTCCTGTGACAAATGGAGATCAAAACACCTCTGAATGGCTTTATTGTAACAAATTGCACCTTGAAAAGCAAGGGATTTAAGCTTTCAACTCAATCCCTTTTTCTTTCAACTGCTTGATAGTTGCAGGCCCGATACCTTTAAGTGCCAATAGCTCTTTCTCGGTATAGTTTGCAAAATCAGCCACAGATTGAATACCTGCTTCGTAGAAGGTTTCCAAACGTGCTGCCGCAATGCCTTCCAACTCAGGAAGCGCCAAAAAGTCTTCCAATGAAGTCGCTGAAGAAGTCACTTCTGCTACAACTTCTTTCACTTGTTCCACAGCATGCTCTACTACAGCCTCAGCCTTGTGAGCAACTGTCTCTACTACCTCTGCAGCTCTTTCAAGACCTACACGGCCTGCACGTTTCAAGTCTGCTAATTGTTTTTTCAAAACTTTTTTACGATTTACTTTCTTTTTTCCCATTTTTCATCTCTCCCGTCTGATTAATAATGCCTTTGACCAAACAACTCATCTGGTAAATCATGAAAACCTTTACCAGCATGGTAGTTAGCAAATTTTCCTTGGATAAAGCGATAAGCATCTAGCTTACTTTCGTAACGGATGTAGGCATCCGCCGCACGCTCATCCTTGTCTTCTTCCAAGACACGACGACTTTCTTCAACCGCCATCTCGTTTACCATGACCTGAGTGTTGACCCAAGCCTCAAATTCTTTTAAAAATTCTTGTTCTTTTGTCATTATTTTCCTCTTTCGCCTGCTTCGATTGAAACACACCGGTTTATTATACCATATTTTCTAGAAAACACAAGAAAACCCTAACTGTAACACAGTTAGAGTCCCCATTTTTTTACCAAGTAAAACGATAGGTCGTTTTAGACAAAAATTCTTCTCCTTGTTCTAACAAAATCGAACCAAATCCATCGACATTGCATGCATTTGGCAGGGCCTGACACTCCATACTGAAGACACCATGGTAACAGGCCAAAGCTTCAACAGGAAAATTATATGTATATATAACGACCGCAGGCTGGTTGGTTTTGACACTGAGTCCAATTTTCCCATCTGGACTCAAAACTTCTACCGGAATATCCACCTCTTCCAATAACCATGGGTGGTCATAGCCTTTTACCAACACATTTTGAGGATATTGGCTATCAAATCCCTGAGCAAAAGGCGCCAAATCTCTAAAATCAAACGGCGTCCCTGTCACATCTTCTAAGACACCCGTGGGCAGATTATCCTCCCCAAGCGGAGCATAGTGATTGGCAGCAATTTTAATACGGTGCTCGGCAACTGACCGTTGAAAATCACCAGTCAAGTTGAAATAGATATGGTTGGTCGGATTAAAAATCGTATCCTTATCTGATACAGCCTGGTAGTCAACTGTCAATTCATTTTTATCCGTCAAACAATAAATAGCCTTGACCCTCACATCACCAGGAAAGCCATTAAAACTATCTTTTAGGACCATACCAAAGGTCACTTGATTTCTCTCATGGTCTAGCTCAACGTCCCAGTACTGCTCATTTGCCGTGTCAACCCCACCGTGTAGAGTCCTACCAGGTTCATTTTCTGTGAACTGATAACTGGTTCCCTTTATCTCAGCCTTGGCTCCTGAAATACGCCCCGCTACTGGGATAATTGTTGAACCAGGGTACAAATCTGTCTTGCGGTAATCATCATCCGACTTGGCAGCCAAACTGACATTCCGTAGACCGCCATTTTCTTCTACTGGCAAAAGCACTTCCACCACTCTAGCTCCAAAATCCGTCAAGGTTACCTGCATCCCATTCTTGTTTTCCAAGCAATACAGTTTTGCTTGTCCACCAAATGTTTTTACTTCAATCATTTCTTTTCCTCACAAGCCAAATGAGGGAGTCACTATTGTAACTCCCTCAGGATACTTAAAGCCTATCAACTATAGAACATTTTATAATTAACGAAAATCAAATCCGTCTGTAACAATCGGCTGAGTTAGCCTCACTCTCTTATTTCTAGGCTCGGGCTGAAAAACTCCACTGGAGTTTTTCACTCATCGTCATCTTCATCACTTGTTAATAGACTATTGACATGAACTAGGTTGCTTGTCCCAAATTCTACATAATCCACAGCCTCTCCCAGCAGGACGCCGTTCAAGAAACCGATAACCATTGGCATGTTCATCCCTGCATAGAGGTCAAACTGCCCACCTTCAATCAATTTTCGTGATACGACGTTGGCTGGTGTACCGCCCAACAAGTCTGCGAAGACAACAAAATCTTCCAATCCTGCAATTATTTCTTCAAATTTTTTCTGGAAGTCTTCTGGACCTTCTTCTGGTAATAAAGCTACTGTGTAGATGTCCTCTTGAGGACCCATAATCATTTCAGTAGATTTTTTCAACTCCTCGCAGAAGATACCATGACTTACTAATACTAAACTTCTAGTCATTATGCCATACCAAATGCAAACTTACCAATAAATGACAAGCAAAGAGCAAGCGCAATGATAATCAAGATGGCTTTAGTCGAAGTCATGCCACGACGACCGAGCAACCAGAATACAAAACCTGTAAAGACAGCTGGAACAAGGCGAGGGAAGATTGTGTTGAGCAAGTCTTGAATGTCAATCACTTTCTCACCTACAGTTGGAGCCCAAGTCACTTCAAAGTTAATCATAGTTGCAATCAAGGCACCCATCATGAAGACACCCATGACTGAAGCAGCATCAACAAGAGCTGTCAAGCGATCACGCATGGTTGTAATCAACTTAGTACCTTCTTTGTAGGCAACTTCCAACTGTTTCCAACGGAAGATGTCATAAACCACTGCTACTGCTACCCAAAGGAAGATACCCCAAGGCTGACCTTGAGCCGCCATAGTTGCTGCAACAGTACCCATGATAGCTGGTACCAATGAACCAAAGATTGAGTCACCAATTGGGGCAAATGGTCCCATCAAACCAGTTTTAATACCGTTAACCGCATCTTTAGAAGCCACACCGTCACTTTCTTCAAGTGCCAAGTCAATACCTGTGATGATGGTATGGAAGAATGGTGAAGTATTGAAGAACTGAGTATGCAATTTCATCATTTCCTTCAACTCAGGAGTACCATCTCCATACATTTTACGCAATTGTGGCAAAATCATGTAGAGGTAGCCAGATGCCTGCATCCGCTCATAGTTCCAACCAAGTTGGAAAGTGAACAAGCTACGTTTGTTGATTTGATTAAAATCTTCTTTTGTTAATTTGTAATTAGATTTCGTCATCTTCAATTTCCCCACTTTCTGAATTTGATGGAGCAACCACAGTTACTTTTTGGCTATTTTTGAAGTGAATCACTGAAAGGAATGCACCCACAATAGCGATACCAATCATTGACAAACCTTTGAAGTTATTGACAAAGCTTACGCCTGCATCTTCAGGAAGAGTGCCAACGATACCAGCAACTGCACCACCCAAAGCCGATACGTTACCGTAAAGAACAGTCAACATAGCTGTAAGAGCGAAACCTACCGCCAAGTAGTGAAGGTTACGTTTAAGTGGAAGATAGTGAAGTAAGATTGCAAAACCAAGACCTGGAAGCATACGAGCTGCAAGCGTCAAACCGTTGGCAATCCATTGGTATTGTTCAATAGTCTTAACCATTGCATCTACAAACTCACCACCAAAAGCAAGGGCAAGGAAAACTGGAAGTGCACGAGAAAGTGCCCAAGGAATTGCACCAAGCAGGTAGTTGCGTTCAATACCAGCATAGTCAAAGCGTTCAATCGCCGCATCTACACGGTGTGCAAAGAAAGTAGTTGAGAAACGACCAGCAATATCTGTATAAACAAGAAGTGCTGCTACTGGAACTGCGATAGTAGCTACTGCAAGTTCAGGGTCAATACCTTGTGATACTGAGAAGGCTGTTGCCAATACCGCACCTGAAGTTGCATCAATACGAGATGCACCACCAAAAGTACCTACACCAAGCACCATCAACTGCAAGCTAGCACCAATTGCCAAACCTGTTGTCATATCGCCCATGATTAAACCAGTGATAAACCCTGCAAAGACTGGTGAACCTGCTGACGATACAATTGTCAGCTCATCACAAATCTGGTAAGCAGAGTAGAGCGTTAGAAGTAATATTTGCCACCATTGCATAATAGTGATCCTCCTTTAAATTTTTCAAAAATATCCGAATGTTATCTAACCTTATCCAATAATGGCATAAAGTCTTTTGGTGAATCGCCAGGTACCATTTGTGCAAATAATTTTACACCCTTAGCCGCCAAGGCATCAAAATCTGCAATATCCTTATCTACAACGTTAATAGAACGAGTTACAGAACGAGTTTCCGGAGTTTGAGACATATTCCCTACGTTCAACTCTGGGAGCTCAACCCCGTACTCTACCAAGCGAAGGAAGTTTTCTGGACGACGAGCAACAATCAAGAGACGTTGACTATCATACTTGCCCTCCTTAATATTATTAGCAGCCTTTTCGATCGGTAAAATCGATAATTTTACGCCTGGAGGACAGGCTAATTTCAGTCCTTGTTTTTCAATGTCATTTTGAGCAACAGCATCATCGATAACCATGATACGACCTATGTTCAATTTCGTCGTCCATAAGTTAGCAACCTGACCGTGGATCAAACGACCATCAATACGCGTAGCAATAATTGCCATACAGTGTTCTCCTTTTCTTCATAAATCTTTTGAGCAGAAACCGATTAAAATTTCTACAAGTCTTTTATAACGGGTCTTTGTGAAAAATGAATCTTCTCTCTATATTTTCCTTCTGTCTCGAAGACAATTATTTCATTCGCTCCTTTCTTTAAGTATCCTTTTGGAATATAGAGATAGAGGATTGGTCCTTTTTCCCAAAAACGTCCAATATTTACATTATTAACGAAAACAACTCCCTTACCAAAACCTGTCATGTCTAAGTAAGTATCCGCAAGTTCATCCAGTTCAAACTGATAACGATAGAAAGCAGCTTGACCTTCCTCCCAGCCCTTACTAAAATCCAGGTCCTCAACTGAATCAAGAGGCAAAGGATAGGTTTCCCAATGACCAATAAAATGTAAATCAGCCATCGCACCTCGACCAAGCCCTTTAGACTGGGTAGGAGCCGTTAGTTTGTGCCCATAATTGACACGTCCCATATTTTCTACCAAAATATCTAATGTTAGCTTGTCATCTTTAAAATCCAATTCAACATCGTCACCAATCTCTGTCTGATACTGAGTTGCAACGAATTTTCCATCTGCATAAATTTGGATACGGTCACGCGCATCAACCACTCGGAAACGTTCCGCTTCTGTCTTATCCCGCTCCAACTCTGTTCTATATAAAATATAACCTGTTGACTGATCAAGTTCTTCCATATTCTTAGGATAAAACCCTTTTACGCAACCGCTTACATTTTCTATAGTAGCAAATAGACTCACCTTATCATGGAGCGACACATCTGAAAAAGCTTTTGCCTCTTTTACAAGCGGTTCTGCATACTCTAATTCAGGATAGACTTCTTTCAAACGTTGTTGCAAAATATAGAACTTCTTAGTAGGATTTCCAGCTTCATCCAATATAGCATCATAATCATAAGAAGTTACCTGAGGCAAATCAATTTGACCACGAGCAGAGCAACCATTCATGAAACCAAAATTTGTTCCACCATGGAACATGTACAGATTCAAGGAGCCCAATTCGATACATTCCATAACCGAATCAACCATTTCTTCCGGCTCTCTACGAATAATTTCATCGCCCCAACGATTGAACCAACCATCCCAAAATTCCATACACATGAGTGGCCAATTCTTCTGATGTTCATTAAAGAATGCCGTCATATTTGCAAAATTCTCTCTAGCTTTAGAACCAAAGTTTCCTGTTACAAATACATCGTCCTCTATCAGTGTTCCTGCACGTAATGTTGCTCGCCAAGAACCGTCCGAGGTAAACAAGGGAGCAGTTAGACCATGTTTACGCATCAAGCCAGCCACCGATCTTAGATACTCCTTCTCCTCACCATAAGAGCCATACTCATTTTCCACTTGGAACATAAGTACATTTCCACCCTGTGCGAGTTGGAGCTTGGCCAATTTAGGAATAAGAGAAGCGTAATATTCATCTAAGTGCTGCAAGTACACCGAATCACTCGAACGTACTCTAAGCTCTTCCTTCATCAACCAAGCAGGGAGGCCACCCCATTCCCATTCCGCACAAATATAAGGGGAAGGACGTACAATTGCATAAAGCCCTAATTCTTGAGCCAATTTCAAAAATCGCTCAATATCTAATATACCCTCGTAACAAAACTCACCCTTTCGAGGTTCATGCATATTCCAAGGGACATAGGTTTCAACCGTATTAAAACCAAGGGCCTTTAAGTTATACAAAGAATGGTACCAATCATCAGGATGGACACGAAAATAATGAATCGCGCCTGATAAAATCTTAAAGGGTTCACCGTCCAAATAAAATTGGTCTCCAATATAAAATTCTTTCATTTCTTCCTCCGATGCAACCGCTTACCTTTCTATTAATATACTAACACTTCTTTGTGGTTATGTCCAGTACTTTTTAAAAAATTTTTACTTTTTTTTACAAACACATCTAATTCATCAGTCAAAAAGGGATTACATCTATTTTTTTTGTGGATTCCAGCTATATTTTTTGATTTCCATCAATTAATTTAGTATAATGAGCCATGGAAAGGAAGGAAATAAGTATGAAAGTACCTAAGTACCAGCTTATACAAAACGACTTACGCCAGCAAATTATCTCTGGCAAATTTGAAAATGGCGACAAATTTTACACAGAATCTGAATTAACAAAACTATTTAACGTTAGCTCTATTACCGTTATTCGTGCAGTAAACGAACTAGTTAAAGACGGCTACCTCGTTCGTCAACAAGGTAAAGGAACCTTTGTATCCCGTTCACGCAAAGGACGTCTTGTAGAATTTTCTGATATTGAGATTTTTCCTATGGATAAGGATAAGGTTACTGTTCTCTCGTGCGAAAAAGGCAATAAACCCGATATCCTTGAAAAACTAAATCTTGACAAGAATGAGTTTTATTATAAAATTGTACGCGTCCGTGCAGCAGAAGACACTCCATACATCTTCCACAATTCATACATCCCTCAACGATATATCCAGAATCCAGATGCTCCACTCGAGCACTATCAATCAATCTATCAACGCTTTAAACTGGACTACAATATCCACATGTCCGAGGAACCATTTGTAGAAACGAATGAAATTGTCAGCCCATGTCCAAAAGAGGTTGCCACTCATTTGAAATTAAAAGCGACTGAACCAGCTGTACTACAAAACAAAACAACTACTAACAGTACTAGCGGTGAAGTGATGGAATATACTGAAACTTACAAACACTGGAAGTATTACAAATTTGAAATTACAGCCAATCATCGCTAAAAAAACGCAGACTAACGTCCGCGTTTTTTTCATACCCAATAACAATCAAAAGTAGCCTAGGAAATAAAGCCGAAGATAGAACTGGATTTCATCAAGGTAAGTTGACAACGAATAATCTTGATTTTCGAAGAGTATTAATTCTAATATCCCCGTTGATGGGTAATCTTGTAACGAAACTGGTCCGCTCTAGCAATACTAAACGTAAACTCGATAATTCTATTCTTATCATTATAGGTTTTTCTTACCAAATGAAGTACTGGACTATTACTTGGAATTCCGAGTATCTTAGCTTCATTATCCAAAGCAATACTTGCATAGAACTCTTCTTCTGCCAAACGAATCACCTGATGATAATCCTCTGAGAAAATTTCATACAAGGGAGTTGACATCATTCGCTGAGCAGCTAATCCAGGAAATAGCGAGGCAGGAACATATGTCCTTTCCAACATCATCGGAACCTCATCTGCAAGTCTCAAACGTTCAACTTCAAACACTTCCTCACCCTGACTAAGTTGTAGATGCTGCGCAATATAGTCCGACGCCTTAACCAATTCAAAGGATAAAATCGATGTCCTAGGTACTTTCCCAATTTTTTTCATTTGCTCAGTAAAGCTATAGGCCTGAGACAAATCAACTGCAGTATCTGAAATCTCAGATACATAGGTTCCCTTACCATGCTTCTTATAGACTAAGCCACGTTTTTCCAATTCTTGCAAAGCCAAACGAACTGTAATACGACTGACACCATAAACCTGTGTCAACTCACGCTCTGAAAATAACTTGTCATTCGGAGCCATCCTCTCACGAATTGCAACTTCCAATTCATCAACCAACTGCAAATAGAGAGGTTTCTCAACAGTTTGACTAACCATAGACTCCTCCTTTCTAACCCACATAAGCTTACAAATCTATTTTACACCAAATTTCATATATTAACAATATCTTAGGTGATAAAATACCAGCTCTTCAAGCTAAAGCAAGGTCACCTCATCTGGCAAAGTAATGGTCTCTTTTCCCTGCTTGTCCATTACCAAGATTGTTGAGGGATAAAAAGGATCAAAACGACTACCTAAATCTACAGCCAGTACATTTTTATAACCTTCCTGCGAAAAGACCAACGTAATCTTACCACGACGATTTTTGATAGAAAAACGGATTACATTTTTCAAAGGAATAACTCCTTTTAAGTAGTGATCAATAACATACCAGAAACTATCAATCACTTCCCCAGGAAGCGAGGTCACAACTCCAAAACTTGCATAGCGCCCATTTGTTTGTTCAAAGGCCATAAGTCCCTCCTTTACAATAAGAAAAAAACCTGTAAAACAGGATTTTCTTTTCTAACTTTATCTACTTCGCAGTTCTAAATAGCGTTTGTACCAGATATTGACATAGGCTGGAGAGAATGGTCCGCGCTGGTTATTAATCCAATCAACCAGTATCTTGACATTTTCCTTCAAAATAAAATCAATATCATCCGAATACTTCATCGCCTTACGATGACGCTCATATTCATCCACATCCAGCAGTCTCTTTTCACCATCAGCAAAGACCTTAACATCTAGGTCATAATCAATATATTTGAGTGCCTCATTGTCGAGAACATATGGACTAGCAAGGTTACAATAATAGGAAACTCCGTTTTCACGAATCATTGCAATGATATTGAACCAGTATTTTTTATGAAAATACACGATTGCTGGTTCTCTTGTTACCCAACGCCTACCATCATTTTCAGTCACTAAGGTATGATTATTGACTCCAATAATAGCATTTTCCGTTGTTTTTAATACCATGGTGTCACGCCAAGTGCGATGAATTTCACCGTCATGCTTATAACTTTGAATTGTAATAAAGTCGCCTTCCTTTGGTAATTTCACTTTGTTACCAACTTTCTACAATTACAATTTATCTTGACTATTATATCATATTTTTCTAACCTAGGCTAAATTTTTTCACAGATAATCACGAAGGACAGTCTGAATCCGATCAAAGTCATAACCCTTTCGAGCTAAAGCCTGTATCAACCTTTGCTTCAATTCATAGCCTTCATATTTACGACTATATTTTCTATACTGCTTATCCAATTCCTTGGCGATTAAATCATCTTCATTTTCCTCATCAGCCACAAGTTCCAACTGACCCAAGCTTTGTTTGGCTGACTCATAAGAAAACCCCTTACCCATCAATCCCTGTACAACTTTATCTTGCAAAGCTCGAAGAGGCAACTTTCTTTGGTATCTACCCACCAATTTCTCCCCAATCTTCCCAGCAAGCTCTGAAAAATCTTCCTCAGCCAGCCTTTTATCAATCAGCGGTTTAGGAATTCCTTTCTGCATCAACTTCTGACGAATCATAGCTGGTCCCTTATCTCCATTTAGAGCATTCTGACGAACATAGCTATCAACATAGTTCCCATCGTCCAGCCATTTTTCCTCTTCTAATACCGTCACAATCTTGACAATATTGTTTTCTTCAATTTCATATTTTTTTAGATAATCACTAACTTCTTTTTTGGTACGTTGCTTGAAGGAAAGGTAATAAAGTGCTAGATTTTTCCCATAAGAAAACTGAGCAAAATCGCGAAGCTCACAAAACTCCTGCTCCGTGATTTCCTTTCCCTTACTAAGCATGAAGCGAACAATTGTGTCTTCCGTAATATACAAACTATCCTGACCATCCACTTCAAGTAAATAAAGACGTTTCTTCTTTTCAATTTTTGTAATTCTCATTCTTTCATTATACAGGATTTTTCGGTAAAATAATAATATGAATCTACAAGTAAACCAACGAATCCCCCTAAAAATCAAACGAATGGGCATCAACGGAGAAGGCATCGGATTTTATCAAAAAACGCTAGTCTTTGTCCCTGGTGCCCTTAAGGGGGAAGAAATTTTTTGTCAAATTACCTCAGTCAAACGAAATTTCGTTGAAGCAAAATTGTTAAAAATCAACAAGGAATCAAAATTCCGTGTCAAGCCTGCCTGTGACATCTATCAAGCCTGTGGTGGTTGTCAAATCATGCACCTCCGCTATGATAAACAATTAGACTTCAAACAAGATCTCTTGCAGCAGGCCCTAAAAAAGTTCAAACCAGCTGACTACGAAAACTACACTATTTATCCAACAATCGGTATGGATAAGCCTAGCCACTATCGTGCCAAATTACAGTTCCAGACTCGATCTTTCAAAGATCAAGTCAAGGCCGGTCTCTATGCAGAAAATTCCCATCGCTTGATTGGAATTACGAATTGTTACGTCCAAGATGCCGAAACACAAGAGATTATCAACGGAATCGCAAAACTACTCACCAAGCACCGTATTCCTATTTACAATGAGCGCAAGCAACATGGAATCCGCACGGTTATGGTCCGCAAGGCTCGAAAAACAGGTCAAGTTCAAGTGATTTTTATCACCTCTTGTCAGGTTAATCTTACTAAATTAATTGATGAACTCACCAGTCAATTTCCAAGTATAATCACTATTGCTCTAAACTGGAATAGACAGAAAACGAGTGATATTTATGGGGAAAAAACAGAAATTTTATGGGGAGAACAAGCTATCGATGAGGCTGTTTTAGATTACGAATTCTCACTATCTCCACGGGCATTTTATCAACTAAATCCCCAACAAACAGAAATTCTCTACGGCGAGGCCGTCAAGGCTTTGGACATTTCAGGAGATGAAAACTTGATTGATGCCTACTGTGGCGTGGGCACAATCGGCTTCGCCTTTGCTAAAAAGGTCAAATCTGTTCGAGGTATGGACATTATTCCAGAAGCCATCGAGGATGCTAAAGCAAACGCTAAGCGAATGGGATTATCCAATACCCACTATGAGGCAGGTAAAGCAGAAGAAATCATTCCAAAGTGGTACCAAGAAGGCTACAGGGCCGATGCCTTGGTAGTTGATCCTCCACGAACTGGACTCGATGAAAAGCTCCTCAAAACCATTTTGAATTACAAACCAGCTAAAATGGTTTACGTATCCTGCAATGTCTCCACCCTTGCAAGGGACCTTGTTGAACTAAGCAAAGCCTACAAGGTAGAATACATTCAATCTGTCGACATGTTTCCCCACACAGCACGGACCGAGGCGGTTGTGAAATTGTCCAAACGAGATATCAACCATCATATTGATCTTGAAATCAATGAAGAAGATCTCAAAGATATTTCTGTCAAGAAGGATGCCACTTATTCAGAAATCAAAGATTATGTCTTTAGAAAATTTGAATTAAAAGTATCTACCCTTAACATTGCACAAGTAAAAAGGAAACTTGGGATAATCGAGCGAGAGAACTATAATCACTCTAAGAAAGAAAATCAAAGAGTTCCAAATTGTCCACCCAAAAAAGAACAAGCTATCATCGATGCGTTAACTTGGTTTGGAATGATTGAGTAATTAAATAAATTAAAAAGTGCAGAATTGATCTGCACTTTTTAACGTTCATAATCATTTGTATTGCGATTTTTACTTATTTGTTTTTGGTGTAATTTTTTGTGTTTTTCGATGCGTTCAAATACTTTTTTCTTATCATTTTCAGTGAGATAGTTTTGAAAATCTTCGTATAGGTTCATTGCAGGCTGCACTTCCTTCAATAGCGAATCCATTTTTTTCTCCGCTTCTTTTTGTTCAGCAATGCGTACTGACCTCTCATGTTGAAGTTGTACTCTAGCTCTTTTCAATTCACCAGTCAATTGGCTAATTTTCTTTTTTAATCCTTTGACAATACTATTGTTAAAGACTTTATCAATAAAATCGTCTAAAATTTGTTTCATAGGTTTGGTATTTACTTGGTATAACATTTTTTCAAAAATTTTTAAAGGTACAACTGCAAATTTTTCTTTTTTTCCAATTAGTCCACGTTCCTCTACTTTAAAGTCCTTGGTAAATAGGTAATTCTTATCCTCTTTAATTCCAATATCCTTTAATAATTGTTCGTTGATAGCATTTATAGCTTTTTCTTGAGCTAATAGTAATTCTAGTTTATCAGCTTTAGCTTCAAACTTTTCATCTAACTTATTAACAGACTCTTGCTTTGAATGGATGACATTATCATATTGTTCAATTGATTGTGTTTTTCTATCAATCTCTTTTTCAAGTGTATTCAACTTCTCTTTCTTTTTTGCAAATTCTTTTTCTACTTTTGAGACCTCAGAAGTGATTTCAGCTTTAATCTCATTCAGTTTCTTTCCTTTTTCCTCCTCAAGTTCAGCCATCATTTCTTTATATTCACGCATGTCTTTAATCTTGTTCGTACCTACTTTTTTACGTTCGACTGCCATTTCTTTCAACATTGTCTCAAGGACTTTAATTTCGTTGTTGCGAAAAGCCATAAGTTGAAATTTTCCTTTTTCTGTAAATCCCTCTTGCTTCAATGCTTTTGAAAAGCTGGGCTGTTTAGAGAGACCATTTTTATAACCGTCTGCGATGGGAACTACATTTAAATGTAAATGCGGAGCACCTTTTTCATCCAGATGCACTACTGCATTATAAACACGGAAATGTGGATGACGTTTTTCGAAATCTTGTGCATATTTAGCTAAATATATCCCTATGTTGAGTTTATATCCTTCTGGTAATTCATCCCAATCCGCTTTTGATCCAATACCAATGATAAACTCTCTTTGTTGATCTAAGGTATCAAGTTTACCAACATGTTTATAATAATCCTTGATTTTTCGATCATTTCTTATCTGCTTTTCATTGTATTCCTGCAAAGAAGGTCCAAATTCCTTTTCATATAGCTCTCGAATATCTAATTGTTTAACTACAATATTTTGATGACTTTTATCTCTAAGAATATGTGAATGTTCTGGGCTCTTCCATTCTTTTTCTGTTAAATCTCTATTATTATGTCGAATGTTTGTCATTCTCGGATTTGTTTTAAATGAAATAGTTAATTTTGGCATCACGTATACTCCTTAAAAATTTTTCTTTAATACAGTATGCCTTAAAAACTCATTTTAAAAATTTGAGAATGAATTTATTGGGAACTATCCCTGAACCAAGTAATTAATTACTGATGTTTTATTCTTTAGGACTGAAATCTATGGAGACCAATCTCTTACTATTAGAATGAAATTGACACCTTAACGAGTCCATTATAGAAAAATGTATTGACTATTTAAGTAATCCATATTTAAGCGATTAATGGTTTTGTATAGTTGACCATTTTGGCTGTAATAATGGATTCATAAATTACTCCATGATTGAAAAACATTGGCTAATAAAGTAATCCATGTTTGTAAAATAAAAGGCCAAGTAAAGTAGTCCATAATTGTATAATATATGGCTGAATAAACTAGTCCATATTCTCTAAATTAATGGACTAATTAAAGAAGCCCATATTTTCAAAAATAGCGGACCAATAAAGTAATCCATTCTTTAACAGATAATGGTTTTATAAAGTTACCCATTATGACTTAAAAAATGGATAGATAAATGACCCCATTATTTTTGTAGAAAAGTGATTATTTAAGATTGGTATCTTAATTTCTAAATTATCAATATCTTAAAATTTTGTGTTATGATTGCTCGAATAGCGAACAACGGCGAGGCGCTCCGCTATTCCTCGCCAAATAAATTAGACTCAATGATTTTCATTAAAAAATTTGAGAAGCAAGTAACAGAGGTTTTTGTTACTTTTTGTCAAAAAGTAACGTTTTTGTAGTTTTGACAACCCTACGGTTCATCAAAACTACAAACGCTCTGCCGAGGGCTATGGGTTGCACCCCTTTTTTGACCCTCACGGTTCAAAAAATTCACTGCTTTTTCGGCCCACAAAAGTGGCCTCGAAAAAATCGGCGCGAACTACGCACCGAAAAAATTGCTTCACGCAATTTTTGCTTGCCCATCTTTTGCTAACAAAATAATTTCAGCTGCGCTAAAATTATCAGCAAAAAATGGTCTTCGCCCGTCGCACGAATCAACGTGCGATTTGTCCGCGAACAGCGCAGACAAAAAAGAGAGAGCTTATAACTCCCTCCCATGCTTATTAACTAGGCTATTACTCTAGTTAATGTTTGCAATTAGACATATATTCATCATACGAGATTTCCAATGGCTCATAAATCGAAATAGTTTTAAGCTCAATCAACGGTCGTGGGACTGACCCCAAAAAAGTGAGAATTTAATAAAAACACCCTAGGGCTACCGTCTCCGGTATTCAACCGGAGACAGGTAGTCCAATTTTTGTTGGATTCTTTTTTCATTATAATATTTGATGTAATTTTCTACAATTTGAATTACAATATATTTCTGAAACTACACAATACAAATATTGACATGCAATTATTAATTGGTGGATTTTAAGTTGACATCTATAAAGTTTAATGTTAGAATACATTCAAAAATATATTTGAATGAGGTGTTTTATGATTCAAAATATTGTTACTTCAATAATCCTGTATTCTGGGACAGCCGTAGACTTACTTATTATCCTAATGTTATTTTTTGCCAAAAGAAAAAGCAGAAAAGACATCATTAACATCTATTTAGGACAATTTCTAGGCTCTGTTAGTCTAATATTGCTAAGTTTGCTTTTTGCATTTGTCTTAGATTATATTCCTAGTAAAGAGATTTTAGGTTTGCTCGGTTTGATTCCAATTTTCCTAGGCCTCAAAGTTTTGCTTTTAGGAGATTCTGATGGAGAAGCTATTGCCAAAGAAGGTTTGAGCAAAGATAATAAAAACCTGATTTTTCTAGTCGCTATGATTACTTTTGCAAGTTGTGGTGCTGACAATATTGGTGTCTTTGTCCCATATTTTACTACCTTAAATTTAGCGAATTTGATAGTGGCTTTACTTACCTTTCTAGTCATGATTTATCTCTTGGTTTTTTCTGCCCAAAAATTGGCACAAGTCCCTTCTGTCGGAGAAACTTTGGAAAAATATAGTAGATGGTTTATTGCTGTTGTTTATTTAGGATTGGGGATGTATATCCTGATTGAAAACAACAGCTTTGACATGCTATGGGCTGTGTTAGGCTAGGAGAAAAAATTATGAAAAAAGATAGTATCTGTCAAGTGGATGTTATAAATCAACAAAATGTTACAACCGCAACGAACTACCTTGAAAAGGAAAAAGTCCAAAAATCACTTCGTATTTTATCAAAATTTACCGATAATAAACAGATAAATATCATCTTTTATCTCCTTGCCGTCGAAGAACTCTGTGTCTGCGATATAGCCTGTTTATTAAATCTCAGTATGGCATCTGCCTCCCACCATCTTCGTAAACTAGCCAATCAAAACATCTTGGACACTAGAAGAGAGGGGAAAATTATATATTATTTTATAAAAGATGAGGAAATCAGAGATTTTTTTAATCAACTAGGATAACAACTATTTTTACTACTTTCTACTTTTCCATGATTATAGGAAGATTATATATGAAATTTTTGATGAAAATTACTCACAAGAAATACCTACTCGTATCAAATGTTTAAGAAAAAAGTATAATTTAAAGCAAAGCGACCTACGATTATATCAGCGTTTACAGACATTCAAGAGAAATCTCTTGGATGTCTTTTTTGGGCTAAAGCAAGGCTATGATTAGCCTTGGCAAATTTGCCTAACAGCTCCAAACCTGTCATCAAATGAAATCGATGACTTATCAGAATGAGTCGTAGCCTTCATCTCACAGTATAGGTAGATGGCTAATTTCATTTTAAAACTTTCAGTTTTAAGGGACTGACCCCAAAAAGTGAGAATTTAATAAAAAGACTTGACAAATTTCGTTTACAATAGTAGACTTATTTTGAACACATTCGTTTACATTTGTAAACGACAAGGAGGAAAGGAAAATGAGCACAATAGAACTTAATACTTCTATCACAGATGCTGAATGGGAAGTAATGCGTGTAGTTTGGGCAAATGATCGAGTAACTAGTAAAATAGTCATCTCTGTATTGAAAGAAAAAATGGACTGGACAGAATCCACTATCAAAACGATCTTAGGTCGATTAGTTGAAAAAGGCGTACTAAATACAGAGCAAGAAGGTAGAAAGTTTATTTACACTGCCAATATTGTAGAGAAAGAAGCCGTAAGGGATTATGCAGAAGATATTTTTAACCGTATTTGCAATAAGAAAGTTGGAAATGTAATAGGAAGCATCATTGAAAATCATGTCTTAAGCTTCGATGATATAGATCGACTAGAGAAAATATTAGAGATAAAAAAATCTTTCGCAGTAGAAGAAGTGGCTTGCAATTGTCCAGAAGGACAATGCGAGTGTCATTTACATCATCATTAACATAAGGAGGAATAAAAATGAGTAAGAATAAACATATGTTATTAGGTATTGGACTTACAGTCGTATTAACTGCAGTTGGATATATTACACTTTTAGAACCAATGATTAGTTATTTTAAAATAAACCAGAGTGCAGTTAATATAGATATTCAAACAAGTAAAACAAAAAGTACACTTCCTATACCACCACTATTAGAGGATAAAAATCCAGATCCTAATATTGCGGATTTTACTTTAGAACCTCAAGAAAGAGAAACTTCATTTTTACCAAATACCAAGACACGAACTATGGGGTACAACGGAAGTTTCTTAGGCCCTGTCATCAGAGTAAGTAAAGGTGAGCAAGTAAATGTGCACGTAAATAACAAGCTAAAAGAAGCAACTACAGTTCACTGGCATGGACTAGAGGTAGAAGGAGAAAAGGATGGGGGCCCTCATCAAGGAATTGAACCAGGAACAACTTGGGAGCCTAGTTTTACAGTAAATCAACAGGCTGCAACATTGTGGTATCATCCGCACTTTGGAGGAAATACTGCTACCCAAGTTTATAAAGGTTTAGCAGGACTATTCTATGTGGATGATGAAGTATCAAAAAGCTTAAATATTCCTAAGGAATATGGAGTAAATGATATACCTTTAGTAATTCAAGATAGAAGCTTTGGCAAGGACGGCAGTTTTATTTATAATACAAATATGATGGATGGAGCAACAGGGGATACTATCATAGTTAACGGAGCTATTAAACCTAATTTAGAGGTTAATAGAGTCAAGATGAGATTTAGAATAGTTAATGGTGCTAATGCAAGTAACTTTAATTTGAAGTTAGATAATAGAGATGGATTCTATCAAATAGCATCTGATGGTGGATTTTTAGAAAAACCGGTTAGCCAGAGAAATATTATGTTATCACCTGGGGAAAGAGCAGAGATAATAGTGGACTTTTCAAAGTATGAAAAGGGAACGCAGCTATCACTTATGAGTAATAAGGAAGCCATTATGACCTTTAATGTTAAAGGCGATGGGAAAGATGATACTGAAGTACCTAGCACTTTAACGAATATAGAAAGAATGTCAGAAGCACAAGCTACTAAGATAAGAAGCTTTGAGCTTCAAGGTATGGGTCAAATGGTATCAATAAACGGTATAAAGTTTGATATGAATAGAATTGATGAAACAGTGAAGCTTGGAGATACAGAGATTTGGGAAATTACAAACCCAGGATCTATGATGCATGAAATGGGGCACCCATTCCATATTCATGGCACACAGGTTCAAATTCTATCAAGAAACGGTAATGCGCCTTCTCCAGAGGAGAGCGGATGGAAAGATACTGTATATATTGAGCCTAACGAAAAAGTAAGACTTATAGTTAAGTTTAATAAGAAGGGTACTTATATGTACCACTGTCACATTCTTGAACATGAAGAAGCAGGTATGATGGGACAAATTAAAGTAGAATAATAAATAATATTGAAGATCATGTCTTAAGCTTCGATGATATAGATCGACTAGAAAAAATATTAGAGATAAAAAAATCTTTCGCAGTAGAAGAAGTGGATTGCAATTGTCCAGAAAGACAATGCGAGTGTCATTTACATCATCATTAAGAATAAGGAGGAATTTAAAATGAACAATAATAACAAACATTTATCCCACTGTCACCATAATCATGGCGACATGGATCATTCAAAACATGAGTACGTAAGCACGGAAGAACATGGAGACCATAAGAATCAACATCAAGAACATCATGCTGAGCATGATCACAGCGGGCACAGTGGGCATGACCACAGTGGGCACGGAGGGCATGAACACCATCATCACGGTAACTTTAAGGAACTTTTCTTACAGTCATTGCCACTAGGAATCATTATTATGCTCTTATCTCCTATGTATGGATTTGAACTACCATTCCAGTTTACTTTTCCATATTCTGATATTGTAGTAGCTATTTTATCTACTATATTAATTATTTATGGTGGACGTCCATTCTATCAAGGCGCAGTTGATGAATTTAAACAAAAAGAACCTGGAATGATGGCTCTAGTTTCTTTAGGTATAAGTGTTTCATATTTATACAGTATTTATGCTGTTATCATTACCTACGTAACGGGTGGACACGTGATGGACTTTTTCTTTGAATTTGCTTCATTATTATTAATCATGTTATTAGGTCACTGGATTGAGATGAAAGCTATTGGAGAAGCAGGAGACGCACAAGCAGCATTGGCTAAGTTGGTACCAAAAGATGCTCACGTTGTGTTAGAAGATGATTCAATTGAAATACGTCCAGTTGCTGACTTACAGGTAGGAGATTTAATTCGTGTTCAAGCCGGAGAAAATGTGCCAGCAGACGGAACTATCGAGCGTGGCGAATCACGTGTGAATGAAGCTCTTTTGACTGGAGAATCAAAAGCAGTTAAAAAAGGTCCTGGCGATGAAGTAATCGGAGGCTCAACAAATGGAGAAGGGGTTCTTTATATTAAAGTGAATGAGACAGATGATCAATCCTTCATCTCTCAAGTTCAGAATTTAATCAGCCAAGCTCAAAGTCAGCCTTCCAGGGCAGAAAATATTGCTCAAAAGGTTGCAGGGTGGCTCTTCTATATTGCGGTCATTGTCGCACTAATAGCTTTTGTAGTGTGGATGGTTATTGGAGATATCCCAACGGCAGTTATCTTTACTATCACGACATTAGTTATAGCTTGTCCACACGCATTAGGTCTGGCTATTCCATTGGTCACCGCCCGTAGCACAAGCTTAGGAGCCAGTCGTGGGTTACTAGTGAAAGACCGCCAAGCCTTAGAAATAGCTCCAGATGCAGATGTGATGATTTTAGATAAAACAGGTACTTTAACAACTGGTGAGTTTAAAGTATTAGACGTTAAACTTTTTAATAACAAATATAATAAAGAGGAAATCATTGCCTTACTGGCAGGTATTGAAGGAGGCTCTAGCCACCCGATTGCTCAATCAATTATAAGTTTCGCTAAGCAGCAAGATATACGTCCAGCATCTTTTGATTCAATTGATATGATTTCCGGTGCTGGAGTAGAGGGTAAAGCAGGTGGGCACCGTTACCAATTAATCAGTCAAAAAGCCTATGGACGTAATCTTGATATGGATATTCCAAAAGGAGCAACTCTTAGTGTCTTAGTAGAAAACGATGACGCCATTGGCGCTGTAGCTTTAGGGGACGAATTAAAACCAACGAGTAAAGAGTTAATTAAAGCTCTTATAAAGAACAATATTCAACCAATTATGGCAACAGGTGATAATGAAGAAGCGGCTCAAAGTGCGGCAGAAGATTTAGGTATTGAATATAGATCAAATCAATCTCCACAAGACAAATATGAGTTAGTTAAAACACTTAAAGATGAAGGAAAGAAAGTTATCATGGTAGGTGATGGTGTAAATGATGCTCCTTCTCTTGCCTTAGCAGATGTTGGTATAGCTATAGGTGCTGGAACTCAAGTGGCGTTGGATTCAGCTGATGTCATATTGACTCAATCTGATCCAGGAGATATTGAATCATTTATTGAATTAGCACACAAAACAACTCGTAAAATGAAACAAAATCTCTTTTGGGGAGCCGGTTATAACTTTATAGCTATCCCTCTAGCTGCAGGAATTTTGGCTCCTATTGGCATCACATTTAGCCCTGCATTAGGAGCAATTCTAATGTCTGTGTCAACAGTCATCGTCGCCATTAATGCTATTTTATTAAATTTAGATCCCAAAAATAACGGTTAACAGATCGAATGATTGAAACTCATTAAAGTATCAAGATACAATAGTTTTACAGGAGAAAAAGAGATGTAAGTACTGGCTCTTTGTAAAATCGTGTTGGTAGAAGTAGACGATTTTTCTACCAACACGATTTTTAATTTATTATAGAACTGATTATTTTTAGGATATAAGTACCTGAAGCATAGAGATGAGTATGGCTATAGTCAAAATAAAGCAGTAACAGCCTTGAAATATATAAATCTATCATTCAAAGAATTGATTTATGAACAATACGATTACTATGTTAAAAAAAATAAGAAAGATCCTTTGGATCGGACTATCGATTATATGCTGAAATTTCAGAGAACTGATGCAAATTTTGAGATTCCCAAGCTTCTTGCTGTTGTTGATTCTATTCAAAAATATGTTTTTAGCCAATCAAAAATGAAGTGCGGGGACTATAGCGTGTTTGCTTCTTTATTAGAAAATGAACAAGTTGATGAAAGATTACAATTCTTAATTGATTATGGGGTACCTTGTTCAGCAGTCAAGAAAGTAAAATTACCAGAGGAGTTAACTGGTTATCCTAATATTATCCAATATCTAAAGGATAATATTTCGCAAATAAGTTCAAAGCTAATTCCTTATGAAATGAAGTTGATGAATGAGGCAATTTTTTAAGTGGATAATAATTTTTAAAATGTTGACAAGAGTTGTGTTTAATCGTACTGTATATATACTTCTAGTACACATCTAACAATGTTTTAAAACTAAAATCTTCTTACCTTCTGTAAGAAGATTTTTGCATGGAATTAAAACTAATATCAAATTCATTAACGGTTTTTTTATAATTTCCAAAAAATGGCAGAATATAGTTGAGTTATAGAAGGAGTTTATCATGAACTTACATGATTTACATTTCTACAAGCAACTACTTCTGCCTTTTGTAATGAGGAATCAGAGTCAAATAATTTCACTTGGAGGTCATCTATGGATGAACTAGTGAGATTTTTGGAAGAAATGCTTCTGAAATATGGAGACAACATTGATTGCTCAAATTTACCAATCAAGGAAGAAAACCTGTATACTGATGAGTAGTTGCTTGTATTCTTTTCTAAAAAGAGTTAAAATACCCTTAAGATTATAAGGGTATTTTTTGGTCAAACTTTTCAAGGAGAAATTAAATGAAGCGAAAGAAAGCCTATATCTATACAAGGGTATCTACGACTATGCAGGTTGAAGGATTTTCATTAGATGCTCAAGAAGCAAAAATTCAGCAATATGCCAATGCTTTTGATATTGAGATTGTGAAAACCTATCAAGACGCTGGGAAATCTGGTAAAACCATGCTAGGACGAACGGAATTTATGAACATGATATCAGACATCGAAGCAGAGAAAGATAAGGTGGACTATGTACTTGTATTCAAATTATCACGTTTTGGTCGGAATGCTGCGGATACTTTAAAATCTCTAGCTATTATGGAATCTCATGGTGTAAATCTGATTTGCGTTGATGATGGACTGGATAGTTCAAAGGATTCAGGAAAGTTAGTTATTACGATCTTGTCGGCAGTTGCTGAAATGGAAAGAGAGAATATTATTTCTCAAGCTATGGAAGGTCGTAGACAAAAAGCGAGAGCTGGTCAATGGAATGGTGGATTTGCGCCTGTAGGATATTCCCTTGTTAATGGTCAATTACAAGTAAATCATGAAGAAGCTGAATCCGTAAAGATGATTTTTGATTTATTTGCCAACAGTGATATGGGCACTATAGCTATTGCCAAGCATTTAGCCAACCTAGATATAAAGAAACCAATTCGACACAATAGTACGCTTCCATATTTTTCATCAAGTGGCATTGCAAGAATCTTAGACAATCCAGTTTACAATGGAAAAATTGCTTTTGGACGGCGTGAAAGCACTCGAGATAAAATTTCTGGTGAAACGAAAGTCACGCAGTCTGAAAATTATATTCTAACAGACGGAATCCATGAAGCAATTATTGACGATGAGACTTGGAAAAAAGTGAGGAAAAAACGAGAAGCTAATGCCCATAAGTATAAACGTGAGAATCCAAACAAGGGCGATTCTATCTATATACTTTCAGGGTTGATAAAATGTCCATTATGCAATGCTGGGCTTTATGGAAATAAAAGTATCAAGCGAAATAAAAATAAGAAAGATGAATACTATAAAAACTATTACTACTATGCTTGTAAACATAGAAAACATGTAGATGGTCATAAGTGCACATTTAATAAACAGCTTAAAACAGGAAATTTAGACCATGAAGTATTATCAATCATTAGTAAGTTAGTTTCAAGACCTGATTTTGCACGAAAACTGCAAGAGAAAATAAATATTCAGGTTGATACAAGTAGGATAGACAGTGAAATTGAACAATATAAAAGTCTCTTTCGCCAATTAAGTGCAACTAAAATGAATTTAATCCAACAGATTGACTCCTTAAATTTTGAAGATCCTCATTTTCAGCAAAAGTCAATTGATTTAGATATGAGATTAAATACTATTTATGATAAATTAGCAGATGTAGAAATGCTAATTGAGACAAGTGAATCTAAACGAGAGGTAATCCTAAAAGATAAAATGACCGCTGATAATATTTATAAAATATTAGTTAACTTTGCATCATTTATGGACGTCATGGAAGATATCGACAAGAAGCGATTGTGTCAGATGTTGATTGAAAAAGTCGAAATTTATGATGACAAAAATAAAGCAGGACGTTGGGTAAAAGCCATTCATTTCAAGCTTCCAATCATTGAGGAAGACTTAGAAAATAGTTTGGACAATAGTACACCGGTTGAGGCGGTTGTTAAACTAAGCAAAAAGTAAAAGGCACTATAAGACTATGACGGGTAAACCCACTATGGTCATATAGAGCCTTTTTGAGTGTAGAAAAAAGTCCCCTATGACCCACACTGAAAAACAACAAAACTCACATTTTCAAACGCCAAACTGGAAGCTACCAATAATCTCATCAAAGTCATTAAAAGAAATGCCTTTGGCTTCAGGAAGATGAAAACTAGAAAAACAGATTTTGATTGCTTTGAACAGTGAAAAGGGCTGGGAATAGCCCTTTTCAGCTTATCTCCTGAAAATAGGAAAGAGATAAAAAAGAGAGAACGAAGTTCGTCCTCTCTAGGTCTTAGCTTTTCATCTACCCACTACAGTTGACAAAGAGCCCAATAATCGGGAAGACAGGATTCGAACCTGCGACACCTTGGTCCCAAACCAAGTACTCTACCAAGCTGAGCTACTTCCCGATACTATTAAAAATAAAGCTCCCCTAACGTCTCCATTAAGCGAGTGATG
>NZ_JAOTGK010000011.1:0-26767 GCF_044427155.1 Streptococcus sp. 2022WUSS083
GACTCAGTAGTTAAGTGACGATAGCCTAGGAGATACACCTGTACCCATGCCGAACACAGCAGTTAAGCCCTAGAACGCCTGAAGTAGTTGGGGGTTGCCCCCTGTTAGATACGGTAGTCGCTTAGCAAATTGGGAGTTTAGCTCAGCTGGGAGAGCATCTGCCTTACAAGCAGAGGGTCAGCGGTTCGATCCCGTTAACTCCCATATAAGCGGGTGTAGTTTAGTGGTAAAACTACAGCCTTCCAAGCTGTTGTCGCGAGTTCGATTCTCGTCACCCGCTTTGAACATAGTTCATACCCAAACTTGGTTTGGGCGCGTAGCTCAGATGGTTAGAGCGCACGCCTGATAAGCGTGAGGTCGGTGGTTCGATTCCACTCGTGCCCATTATATGGTCCGTTGGTCAAGGGGTTAAGACACCGCCTTTTCACGGCGGTAACACGGGTTCGAATCCCGTACGGACTATATTTGGAGGATTACCCAAGTCCGGCTGAAGGGAACGGTCTTGAAAACCGTCAGGCGTGTAAAAGCGTGCGTGGGTTCGAATCCCACATCCTCCTTACTACTATCGCGGGATGGAGCAGCTAGGTAGCTCGTCGGGCTCATAACCCGAAGGTCGTAGGTTCAAATCCTGCTCCCGCAATTTCTTTAAGAATTTGGCTCGGTAGCTCAGTTGGTAGAGCAATGGATTGAAGCTCCATGTGTCGGCGGTTCGATTCCGTCTCGCGCCATTAATTTAATATTATATTTCGGAGAGATAGCGAAGAGGCTAAACGCGGCGGACTGTAAATCCGCTCCTTCGGGTTCGGGGGTTCGAATCCCTCTCTCTCCATACCTTTACGGGCATAGTTTAAAGGTAGAACTAAGGTCTCCAAAACCTTCAGTGTGGGTTCAATTCCTACTGCCCGTGTTATATGGCGGGTGTGGTGAAGTGGTTAACACATCAGATTGTGGCTCTGACATTCGGGGGTTCGATTCCCCTCACTCGCCTATTTTAATATTGGGGTATCGCCAAGCGGTAAGGCAAGGGACTTTGACTCCCTCATGCGTTGGTTCGAATCCAGCTACCCCAGTTCAACTATATGCCGGCGTGGCGGAATTGGCAGACGCGCTGGACTCAAAATCCAGTGTCCGCAAGGACGTGCCGGTTCGACCCCGGCCGCCGGTATAGTTTAAAAGACAAGGTTTCTAAGCCTTGTCTTTTCTTTTATGTTTTCTATTGGTCTTTTTCGAGTTACCAATAAATTCCATTTTCTAAAAAATATCGTCCAATTTGTTCGCCAGTGTCTTTTGTTTACTAGGGTATAGGTGGGAATATGTATCTATTGTAGTCGTGATAGAGGCATGTCCAAGACGCTCTTTCACTACAAGATAATCTTCCCCTTGATTGATAAGTAAAGACGCGTGAGAATGCCTTAAATCGTGTATTCGTATCTTTTTTAGATAGTTGTTCCTAGCCAGTATTTGCTTAAATTTTTTATCAATCATATTTTTTGTGATTGGTAGTGGTGTACTCTGAATAACTTGAAGACTTTCTGTATCTGTTGTAAATTCTTTGAGTAAGTCCCTTTGTTTTTCTTTCCAGTCTCCAAGCATTCTTGCTAATTTATGATTGATTGTAATATGTCTAGTGCCTGCCCTAGTTTTTGTGCTATTGATATGATTTATACCGTGAACAAAGTAAGCTGTTTTCGTGATGTGAATAGTATTAGTGATTAAGTTTATATCGTACCAATTTAACGCTAGTATCTCGCCAAGTCGCATGCCAGTAAAAAAGGCAATCGTAAAGAATAGGTCATAGCTTATTTCATCACTTGTAATGAGTTTTCTAAATTCGTTAAATTCTTCCACACTCCAAAATTTTATAGTTGGCTTACTAATAGGCAATTTTCTTAGATTTTCAACAGGATTTTTATCTATCAATGATTTTCTTACACCTGTATCAAAAATTTTCTTGAGAAGTATCATTATTTTATTGACTGTATTATGGCTTAACGTAACACTATCATTTTGCTTTTTTGACTTTGTTTTAAGATGTTCTCGAAATTCAAAAATGTGCTCATAGGATAGTTTATTTAAGTTTGTATTCAGAAAATAAGGCTTGATATGTCGCTCATAGTTATTTCTTTGTGTGGAGATGTAGCTGATTTTCCTGTTGTTTTGTTGGTCTTCTTCCTCAAGTATATCAAAAAGCATGTCGGTAGTTACCAAAAAATCAAATCGTTTTTCTTTTAACTCAACGACACGGATATACTGCTCTAACTCTAAAGCCTCTTTCTTAGTTTTGAAACCTTTGCGAATAATCCGTATCCGCTTTTGAGTAACAGGGTGGAAACCGTCAGAAATGTCAACAGTCCAAGTTCCATTTTTTGCTTTTTTAACGGTCATGATGAGCACCTAAAGAGACATCAAATCCAAGTAGTTCAGTAGCGACGGTAGCAGGAATTGTACCAATACGCTTATTTCGGTATACGAAAAAACCTCTTGCAATTAGTAGTTCTTTCCCTTGCCTGATAATGCGTTTAGAAGTGCCCTCAGAGAACCCAAGAGCAACTAGGTCTTTCTTATTTACGGTTGCTATCATTGAACACTTTCCTTTCTTTTGTTATAATCTAGTTAGTTAATTTTAGGGGCGATTTTTCAAGTCGTCCTTTTTTGTCCCCATAATGGGGAGCTATTCTGCTCTCGGATATATTGCTCAATATCCTTTTCATCATTATCGGTTAGCCGAGACAATCCATCTTTTAGCAGACTCTGAATATAATCTTCTGCCTTTTGAACATCATAGGCTTGATATTTTGCTATATAAACCTTTGCTAATGTCTTTGCAACTTGTTTCTCTGTCCAAGCCTCGGACTGTCGTAGGGTTGGTTTAGTCCTTTCAACACTCAAAACGGTCTGATTTTCGGTCTTTAGATAGTCTAGCCACCACTTGACCTTTTTTCTTCTCCAGCGGTTTCTATCTGTCGCATTTGGTTTCACAAAACGATAGTGACCATTGATAGCTTCAAAATAGATAGATGACAGAGGACGCTTTAGAAACAATTGCTCTGCAATAATATTCGCCTTATCCTGCCAACATCTAAGTTCCGCACGAATCCAAGAGGGATATTCTACAAGCTCTTGCTTGCTAAGTTGTTCCATACGTTTATTGTAAATACACCATTGTTGATTACCTCTGGAACCTATAGCAACCGTCTCGCCAACTCGTTCTCCATTTTCTAAGACAGATTTTTCATGATACTCAAAATGCTTTGCTTTCGAGATACATAAACCTTTCTTGCAATAGTCATATACTCGCTGAACATCTAAACTACCGTCAAATATGTCGTGAGCAATATCTAAACGAGTAAAATTCACCGAATACTGATACAACCGACCTATCAAAGCTATCCAATTATTTTCGTTACCGTCCAAAAATTCTTCGTATTGGCGACAACCTTGCCCTTTTAATTCGATAAAAACCCCCATTGAAGGTCTATCCTCATTAAAGTACACTTTAATCTCAGAACAAGCATAATGTCGCTGGTACTTGTTTATTCCCCAATTATTTAATGTGAAATCTTCTAAAGGAATTAAAAGAATATCAGTTAAAACACTTTCTGGAGGAATATTTTTAACGGTTACTGCAAAATAATCAATTCTGACTGTATTCATAGGGTTATGCTCCTAGAATTTTAATGTCCTCACATACCAATTTAACACCTGCCCAGTTACTTCTTGCCATGTTCCAAGCAAGACGCACTTTCGGCTTAACCACCTCAATCGGAACATTCAAAAGTGATTCATTTTGAGCGAGCGTAGCAATCTTATCTACATTACCTACAATTTCTAAGTTGATAGCTTTTAAGTCTTCAGTTGAAATTCCTATTTCTGATAACACCTTAGCCTTATCAGCATCGAGTGCAGTACAAACAATCTTCACAACTTCATCGGTCTTTACCTGTTCTCCATTAACCTCGTTATACCTATTATTAACTTTAGCAGATAGAATAACAATTTTTTTCGGCACTTCAAACTGTGTCATATCCAAATCAAGTTGCCCAATCTTAAGGGTAGTATCTGTCATATTGTAAGTCATAATAATTACTCCATTTTCTATTCAAAAAGTCGTATCCTACACGAAAAGCGACTCAATCCCTTCTCCTACAAGGGTTTCAATGACTTCGGTATAACCAACAAGCCGTAACCCCTTACGTATCAAGGGTTTAGAGTACATTTCATGTATGTGTGCACCCCCTATTAGTGCTGGGGGTATTTTTCCGACCTCCTGCAAAGCAGTCGGTGGGCTCTTTCTCCTAGCGAAAAGAGGAACGCTCCGCTCGATTCTGCCCCCTGGGCAATCGTCCCTATTTCGCTAGTCCGAAAGACCGTCATTAGTAGTTTGGCAGTATATTTCTAACTACCTGTAAAAAATCTTGTTTTGTTTTAACATCGACGAACGGGACGATTGTCAACACAGGCTCAACTGAATTTATTCCATCAGCGAAAAATAGAGCTTCCCCTTTCCTGTCTGATACCGTAGGTATATTCTCAAGTTCACACATAGAAAATGCCATTTTCAATCGGTCGTTACCTATATTTCCGAGGTACAAAACTGCTGATATTTGGTTTCTAAGTTCAACAGGAATATTCTCTGCATTTGGGTCTTGGGTACTAAGGCAGAGGTGGCAACCTGCCTGCCGTCCTTTGCGTGCAATCAAGCCTAAGTTTTGCAGAATTTCATTCCACAGCTCCTTACCTTGTTTACTAGAACCACAACTGTCACGGATAGAAGCTAACTCATCAACAAAGAGAAAATTAGGAGTCATCTCTAAATCATAGGCATCTGCATTTAGTGTGCTGTTTCGCTCAATAATTTCGAAACGTTCATCCATAATCTTACAAAATTCTCTTGATAATTTTGCTAACATTTGAGGTGAAGAGCCGACTGCTATTTGCTCCCCTAAGTCTTCTTGGAGAAGTTTTCCAAGTGCAAATAAATCCGCTGCCTTACCATCCACTATTCCTAGGTAACTATTATCATTAGTGCCACAACCTTTAGCTAGTGCATTAAATAAGTACCATTGTAGAGCTATTGTCTTCCCTGTACCCGTCCTTCCATATACTCCTAAATTAGTATTCTGTTTTAGAGAAAATTGCTGAGTATTGGATAGTTTAACTATTGGTGTAGGTATGCCTTCAAAAAAATCTCTAGTCAATGTTTGGCGATTGAATATATACTGCTCAATTTCTTCCATCTTTCCAAGTTTATAAATAACATGGTCAGGAAATTCATATTTGGATAGTAGAGGTAGACCCAAGGTTGGAACAAGATATTCTTCAAGATTTTTTAGAAGTTTTAAAAACTTATTCCCAAACAATGGTACTTCGACCATTACAATATTATTGGGCAAGATTTCAAAGTTTAATGTTGCACTATTGGTTACTACATTATCACTTTCTTCGTATAAATTTAGACCAATCAGCATATCAAATAGAGATTCTCTGACATATAATACGCTTTGAATTTTTCTAATAAAAGTAGACCTGAAAATTTTTTCGATGGAGTAAATCATTCCAATAAATATCAATGAAAGCACTGATTTAACAGGGATTGAGCATGGAGAAACCCAAGTGTTTATCAATAATATTCCTAAAAATAAATCCATTCCGATTCTGCTCAAAAACAATCTTTTAGAGGTTATTATATAAGGATTAAACCTCACCCGTACTGTTTGATTCAGCTTGATTAGCTTCATTATCTGTCCCTCCCTTATCATTTTCTGATAGATAATTTAATAATATCAATAAGAGTGGTATGACTAAAAAACCTCCTGCAATAAAAAGTGTCTCTACTAAGGGAGTGCCGTAATCATTGGTAAAATCCAACAAAAGATAAATAGAATAAACCAACGCTGGATATGTGATATAAAACATAAATTTATAAATTTTCATAATAATAATTTCCTTTCATAAAACCAAAGGGGGAGGGGTTAACTCCCCTGAATTCTAAGCCTCGGATAACAACGCCCCTGCAACAGCCTTAACTAAGTAGCTATATTTGAATTTAGTCCAGCCTAGTCTGTTCACAACATAGTAATAAAAATCAGGGTCTAAATCAAATTCACATTCAACGGCTAAGATATTGTCTTCGTTGGTTGCTTTTCTTGAGAAGGAGCGGTGGTTCTCTTTTACATGGTCTATAATCTTATCAGTGATAAAATCCGAGGTATTGCCCCTGTAATAATAGGACTCATTGTTAATTTTTTTTGAAGTGAAAATGTCATCAGCCAAACATGAACCTGTTGTAATATGAAATGACTGACAAGCTCTATGCCACATGTTAAGCAATCTCGCTAGATAGCCAACGGATAAATTCTTACCATAAATAGTATTTTTAAGTTTTTTTGCATATGGTAATGCATCTTTTGAATCGTATATGTAGAATCCCCCAATAACTGCATCGGGAATGTATTTTGATAGCCTACGGCAATACCCTTGTTCGATAACGTCGTCAAAGGTATGAATTCCAGTCCTTGGGACTAGCTTTATTGGTACTATGATATTCTTTTTAGGTTTCATATTATTGCCTCATTTCTCTTTCTCTATTTTATTGTCACAGTAAGTATTCTTAAATAAGTATTGGTGAAGCTCTTGAGTTCATTAGCATTCTCCTTTTTGTGTTTATGTGTAAATGTAGTATCGGATATAAACAACAGTGATTAAGCTACAGTTCCTCAATGTTACCATGAGAAACTGTAATCATCTACTGCATTATTTCTTTATAATAAGCAAAAATAACAAGTTTTAGAACATATGACAATCTAACTTGCCTAACCATTTCAGAAGTCATAAATTCTTTTTGATAACTTTCCAATGATGTAATAATAGAATTTTCCAAAAAAAATCTTACAGACAAGGTTCCAACATCCTTATCCTTTGGAATAGACGAAATCGAATGTTTCATTTCATTATCTAATTTATGCCAATCTTTCAAACTTAAAGATTTCGTTTTTTCAAAAGCCTCTTCTAAAACACTTGATGCAGAGGCTTTTAAAATCAAAGTTACTGAAGTTGCCCCTAATTCATTGTCAACTTCTTTCAAATATGATTTTGTTGCATGTTCTAAATTTTCTATATCTTGTTCATTTATTTTAGCGTCTAACTTTTCCTGAATTACTGCTTGTATTGATTCTAACCAATACTTCGCTTCGTAAGATAGACGTACTCCAAGGTGTGAGCGCATTTTTACTCCTGTTTTCAGTTTTGTTGTATTTGATATAAACATTCTATCATCTATACTGGCAGAAGTCAAGCAAAAATACCAAAAGAATTCCAAAATAAAAAATTCTGTTACTTTTGCGACAGAATAAACATTGTAAAAAGGCGATTTAATAGGCTTTGAGTGGCTATAAGTTCCTTGGTTTCAAACTCAAAATCCAGTGTCCGCAAGGACGTGCCGGTTCGACCCCGGCCGCCGGTATAGTTTATGAAGAAACGTTGATTTATCAGCGTTTCTTTTTTGCTTTGTCTGGCGGGTAGGGTGGTTTTAGGCTCAGAATATTTCTGACATTGTAGTAATGTTAGATTTGGTATAGTACTTCTACTTTAGTATGTTGATAATGGGAAGGTGAGCTTCTGAAAATTGATGCAGTTGTTTCCTGTATTTAAGGTGCTGATTAGTTTGGGCATGGAAAATAATGCTTTCAGTTTTTCCTTTGGGCTGATGACAAGCTTTCATGGGGGTGTTCTTCTCATCTCTTATTGACTTGGAAAAGTATGTAAAAATTTTAGATCTTTTTTTGACAAATAAATGAAAATATTGCACAAAATACCTGACAAATCGCTTGTTATACTAGTATAACAAGGCTTGACTTTCCAGCCAAGCCTTTCCTAATTGCTAAAAGCTGAAGAAGATGTAAATACGCCTACAAGCCCTGTTGAGAGCCCTGAGGTGTCTCTGACAGCTAGTGTAGGTATTGAAGACAGTATCAGGTGTTATCGTGACCAATGGTACTGCTGTTGTAACAGAAACACCGACTGAAGCAACGGTTGATCAGGCGGCTACTATTAAGACTGCTGCTGACCAGGCTGTAGCTGATCAGACAGCTGTGGTGGTGGATGCGAGTGTTGCCGAAGAAAATGCCGTAAACGTGGTTGAAAGGGCTACTGAAGTGGTTGCAGAGGCTGAAACAAACAAGGCCGAAGCAAGGGATGAAAATATTGTGAATGCTGAAACAGGGGTGGCTGATACGCAAACAGCTATTTCAGAAGCTGAAAGCAAGGCTACTCAAGCCGCTGAAAACACAGCTGAAGCACAAGCAAAAGCCGATGATGCACAAGCTAAAGTAAATAGTGACCAAGCGGTCATTGACGCTCAAGAGACTGTTGTGGACAATGCTCAAACAGCTGTGGATAATGCACAAGCAGTTCTAGATGGTACTGGAGCTGCTGCAATCATTGCAGGTGATAATGCAGAAGCAGCCCTAACACGAGCCCAAGCAGCCGAAAACAAGGCACAAAGCGACCTTGCAACTGCCCAAGCCGCAGATGCTAAAAAGACCAGCGACCTTGCAAGTCTTACGGAAACACAAACGCAACAACAAGCGACTGCTAACCAAACAGCGGCAGCTCTTGCACAAGCACAGGCTGATGCGAAAACTAAAGCAGCCGCAAAAACAGCTGCCACAAACGGGCTCACAAGAAAGCCTTTTGGTATTGTTAGGCTACACGGCCCTTGCTGGTCTTGGACTAGGTTATGCAAAAAAACGGAGAAGAGGATAGGAAAGAATGGCAGAACAACAAAATATAAACCAATTTGGTCGCGAGGAACTCATTGATATTTTGCAGTATTTGTATGTGCAGATTGATGAATTCTTTACTATTAAGAATAAAATGTCTTCTATTGTTGAACAGACTATTCGTACGCGTGTTAAACAGGCTACAACAGCTAAGTATAATCGGAATGGAAATATTGGTGGTATCATTTTTGCCCTGATGGGAGTGGTTGAACTCGGCAATAATTTTTTCAACGCTCTTTTCATGATGGGGGTGATGTATCTATTTGGGCAGGCTACAGTCCGTCTCTTTATGTGGCTTATGGCTAGACCGACTAATAAAAAACATTCGGCTTTCGGTCTCAATTATACTGTAAATGTACTTAGTAAGAAACAACTTGAGAAGGTTACTCAAGAAGCAACTGTTGAAGCGGAACATTCTCAAGAATATCAGTCGCTCCTTGCAGATAAGTTAGCATTGGAAAGCAAACAGACACTTCTTTATTTCTTGTCTCTGATCCCTGATAATTTTGCAAATTTGACAGATTTTGCGGGTATGTTGGTCTTGTTGCAGGATTTCCGTGCAACGAATTTCCAAGAAGCTGCTAACCTTTGGCGGACAGAACAGCATCAGCAATCTGTGATGAATCAACAGAAAAAAATGGCGGAACAATTGGCGCGGAGGAATGCTCAAATTTCACAACTGCGTGTTCAGGCAGAGCGACTTCGTAAAGGGCAGGCTCATTTGGAAGATCCCGCGGCAAGGGTAGCTATCCAGAATGCGCGAGCTAATGAAAAATTAGCTAACATGGAGCGTTACGGCGTCCATGCAACTATTCGCTGATTCAAATGAACTGGAGAAGTCCTGGCTTGTAGGAGAAAGATGAAAAAGAAATTATTAAGAGTAGGTTTTGTAGCCTTGTCAGTTTTGGTGTTAACGGCTTGTCAGGTGGGAACGAAAGAATATCTATCGGTTTCTTTTAAAAGAAGATTCTTTTGTCAAAACTTCAACAGATTTCTATGTTTACAATTTCTCTAAATTGATTATTGACAAGGATGGTATTGTTACACTAGAAGCACCGAGTGAACTAGATAAAGATAAAATGGTTAAGCTATCTGCTCAGTCGGATCATTTTTATCGTGATAGTATCGATGATGTCTATGCAAGCTTGACTAATATCGAGTATAGGGATGTTACAACAGAGGCGGAATCTGCTGTTAACAGATAGTAAGAATAGTTTGATATGAAGGAACACTGAGAAATTGGTGTTTCTTTTTTATTAAGAAGGCTTACGAGTTGCTATGGATAGATATACTTTTTTTCAGTAAATTTTCCTTGTTTTTTTGTTTTCTATGTGGTATACTTAACAAGTTAATTAAAAGGTTAAGGGGATGCCTATGAATCGTATTGCATTAGAAATTGAGAAGTACCTGCACGAGATTGTTTTGAGTTCGGAGAATCAATTGGAGATTTTGGTTGGCTCTTGTCAAAGCACGGTGAAGTTGACGAATACGCAGGAGCATATTTTGATGCTTATTGAAAAGGCTGCATATACTAATACTGAGATTGCTAAGGAGTTGAATGTTAGTCAGGCTGCGATCACGAAGGCTACAAAGTCATTAGTTGCTCAGGGGTTATTGGTGGCGGTTAGAGATGATAAGGACGCTCGTATTGTTCGCTTTAGTTTGACTGAGGCTGCTAAGCCTATTGCTGCAGAGCATGCTCATCATCACGCGCATACCTTGGAAGCTTATGAAGAGCTTTTGGAAAATTATAGTCTTGAAGAGCAGGAGTCAATTGTTCGATTCTTAAGTGAGTTAGTGGAGAAGATTAGAAAATAAATGAGATATATTACTGTGGAAGACTTGTCGTTTTACTACGACAAAGAACCGGTTTTAGAACATATTCATTATTATCTTGATAGTGGGGAATTTGTGACTTTGACTGGTGAGAATGGCGCAGCCAAGACAACCCTTATTAAGGCGACTTTGGGGATATTGAAGCCCAAACAAGGGAAGGTTTCTATTGCTGAGAAGAGTATAAAGGGTAAGAAGTTGAGAATGGCCTATTTACCTCAGCAAATTGCAAGTTTTAATGCTGGTTTTCCGAGCACGGTTTACGAATTTGTAAAATCAGGGCGTTATCCTCGACAAGGTTGGTTTCGTCGTTTGACAGCCCATGATGAGGAACATGTTCGGATTAGTTTGGAATCAGTTGGAATGTGGGAACATCGTGATAAGCGCTTAGGTGCTTTGAGTGGTGGGCAGAAGCAGCGTGCGGTCATTGCGCGTATGTTTGCCTCTGATCCAGATATTTTTATTCTGGATGAACCGACAACAGGGATGGATGCAGGGACCAAGGATGCTTTTTACCAGCTCATGCACCATTCGGCTAAGAAGCATGGAAAGTCGGTTTTGATGATAACTCATGATCCTGATGAGCTGAATAAGTATGCTGATCGAAACATTCACTTGGTTCGTGATCAGCAGTCTCCTTGGCGTTGTTTCAATGTTCATGAAGCGGATGAGGAGGTTGCCCATGTTTGATCTATCTGTATTTCATTATGACTTTATGCAGCGTGCTTTCCTGGCAATCATTGCGATGAGTCTGTTCTCGCCCATTTTGGGGGTCTTTTTGATACTTAGACGGCAGAGTTTGATGTCGGATACTCTTAGTCATGTTTCGTTGGCGGGGGTTGCATTTGGTTTGGTATTGGGGATTTCACCAACACTTTCGACTGTTCTTGTCGTTATTGTGGCAGCTGTATTTTTAGAGTATTTGCGGACAATTTACAAGAATTTTATGGAAATTGGGACGGCTATCCTCATGTCGACTGGTTTGGCTATTTCGCTCATTGTCATGAATAAATCTGGTGGGAAATCAGGGCTTAGCCTGGAACAATATCTGTTTGGTTCGATAGTGACCATTAGTCAGGAGCAGGTAATTGCTTTGTTTACGATTGCTGTGATTGTCATCGTGCTGACATTGTTGTTTTTACGTCCAATGTATATTCTTACCTTTGACGAGGATACGGCATTTGTAGATGGGTTACCTGTGCGAGCTATGTCCATTGCCTTCAATGTGGTGACTGGTGTTGCCATTGCCTTAATGATTCCTGCGGCAGGTGCTTTGCTGGTTTCAACAATTATGGTTTTGCCTGCTTCTATTGCATTGCGACTTGGTAAGAGTTTTAAAGCTGTTATCTTTACTGGGATGGGCATTGGCTTTTTTGGAATGGTCATGGGGTTGCTGACTTCTTACTATGCAGAAACCCCAGCGAGTGCAAGTATTACCTTGATTTTCATTAGTATTTTCTTACTGGTGAATGTTGTTCAAAAATTTAAAAAATAAGGAGTTAAGATGAAAAAAGTTGGTTTATTATTCTTGTCTGTCTCAGCTTTGCTTTTGGGGGCTTGTGGCAATAGCACAGCTTCAGAAGATGGGAAGTTGAATATTGTAACGACCTTTTATCCTGTTTATGAGTTCACCAAGCAGGTGGCAGGTGATGAGGCAAATGTTGATCTGTTGGTTAAGGCTGGGACAGAGGTTCATGGTTATGAGCCGTCAGCTAAAGATATTGCTCGTATCCAAGAGGCAGATGCTTTTGTTTATGAAAATGAAAATATGGAAACATGGGTCCATGATGTTGAAAAATCACTTGATACAACAAAGGTTAACGTGATTAGTGCGACGGAGGGGATGTTGCTTTTGCCTGGTGGTGAGGAGGAACATGAAGGTCACGACCATAGTGAGGAGGGGCATAGCCATGCTTATGATCCGCATGTATGGTTGTCTCCTGAGCGTGCCATCACACTTGTAGAAAATATTCGTGATAGTTTGGTAGCTAAATACCCAGAAAAGAAAGATGCTTTTGAAACAAATGCGGCAGCCTATATTGAGAAATTAGATGCTTTGGATGCTAAATATTCTGAAACATTATCTGCTGCGAAACAGAAATACTTTGTTACACAGCATACTGCATTTGCATATTTGGCTTTGGACTATGGTTTGAAACAAGTTTCTATTACAGGTGTTACTGCGGATGAAGATCCAACTCCATCACGTCTAGCAGAATTGACAGAGTATATTAATAAATATGGTATTAAGTATATCTATTTTGAAGAAAATGCTTCAAAATCTGTTGCAGAAACACTTGCCAAAGAGACTGGGGTTCAGTTGGACGTTCTTAATCCTCTTGAAAGTTTGACGGATGAGGATATGAAAAATGGTAAGGATTATATTTCTGTTATGGAAGATAATCTGACTGCCCTTGAAAAAACAACTTCCCAAGAAGGTTCTGAAATTTTGCCAGAAGAGGGTGCTGAGACTGCGCAAACTGTTTATAACGGTTATTTTGAAGATAGTGCCGTAAAAGATCGTACTCTTTCAGATTATGCAGGTGAGTGGCAATCTGTTTATCCATACTTGCTTGATGGTACACTAGATCAGGTCTGGGATTACAAGGCTAAGATCAAAGGTGGTATGACAGCTGAAGAGTACAAGGCTTATTACGATACTGGCTACAAAACAGATGTTGATCAAATTAACATTACAGATAATACCATGGAATTTGTAGTGGGAGATAAGAAAGAAAAATTCACGTATAAGTATGTGGGTTATAAGATTTTGACCTACAAAAAAGGAAATCGTGGTGTTCGTTTCTTGTTTGAAGCAACGGATGCAAATGCTGGTAACTATAAATATGTTCAATTTAGCGACCACAATATCGCCCCTGTTAAAACAGGTCACTTCCATATCTATTTTGGTGGAGAGAGCCAAGAAAAACTCTTGGAAGAGTTGGAAAACTGGCCGACATACTACCCTGTTGGTTTGACTGGTTTGGAAATTGGTCAGGAGATGCTGGCTCACTAAGAAAATAAGGCTGAACAGAATGTTCAGTCCTTTTTCTTGACATTTTTTGACTACAAATGTAAACTAAAATTAGAAAATCATTGTCGGGAGGTGAGTTTGTGGAGCAGACGATTTCTGGTGCGGAGTGGCAAGTCATGCGGGTTCTGTGGGCCCGGCCTGGTGCGACTTCGCAGGAAATTATTCAGGCCTTGCAGGAAGGTTTTGACTGGCAGGCGACGACTATTAAGACCCTTTTAGGTCGTCTGCGGAAGAAAAACTATCTGAGAATGGCTAAGGAAACCAGCAAGTACCACTATTATCCTCTCATCAGTGAGGAGGAGCATTTGCAGGGGCAGGTGGAGCTCTTACTAGCTACCATCTGCTCCACAAAACAGGGGCAACTGGTTGAAAACTTGCTAGACACAGGGACATTTTCCCAAAAAAGCCTTGAACATCTAGCTAGTAAAATAGCCCAACTACAAAAGACTGCACCTGAGCGAATCGCTTGTCGGTGCTTGGTGGGTCAATGTACTTGTGGACATCATGCAAAAGGAGAAAAACCATGAAGCAAACTTTGAAATTGAAAAACTTATCCTGTCAGAACTGTGTCAAACATGTGACCAATCACCTCTTGGATTTGGACGGGGTGGAAGAAGTGAACATCCAGCTGGAAGAACAGTTGGCGGAGGTGGAAACTTCTGTGGTCTATGACTTGGAAGGTTATCAAGAGGCCTTGGAAGATACTATCTATGAAGTAGAAGAGTTGGTATAAAGGAAAAAGCAGCTGTCGGGCTGCTTTTTATAATGTTTTGAGAAAGGCGTTCAGGTCAAGCTGTACTTGTGCAAGTGAAATTTGGTCCCAGAAGCCGTCTGATCGAAAGCGTGGAATCAGGTGGACATGGAAATGGGTTCCGGCATCAAACAAGCGGTCATTGCAAGCTAAGGTCACACCGTCAATCGCTAATTCCTGGCAGAGTTTTTCAGTCAAAAAAACTTCCAAGTCCGACAGTTTATAGCGAACAGCAGGTGGGACTTGACTGAAGGTGTCATAGTGGTCTTTGCTGATAATCAATAGATGCCCAGTTTGAATAGGGTCAATATCCCAGACCACCTTAAAATGTTCTGTCTGGTAGAGAATGTCATTTTCGTTGAGTTGGTGGCAAAAAATGCAGGTCATGTCTTTTCTCCTAGGTTAGCAGAAAAGGAAATCACGGTGGATTTCCTTTGAAAAATATTAATAAGTCAAAACTGAATACTTCTTCTTCCCACGACGGATAACGGTTAACTCGCCGTCGATTTTGTCGCTGTCAGAAAGAGTGTAGTCCAAGTCTTGCACACGCTCACCGTTGACATAGATGGCACCATTTGCTACATCCTCACGAGCTTGGCGTTTTGAGCTGACAATACCAGAGGTGACTAGGAGTTCAACGATGTTAAGGTTGTCTTCAGCCTGTACAGCGTAGTTTGGAACGTTGCTGAGGCCCTGTTTGAGTTCTTTTGCGGATAGGTTTTTGATGTTGCCAGCAAACAATTGCTCGGTGATGTTAAGGGCTTGGTTATAGGCTTCTTCACCGTGGACCAATGTCACGACTTCCTTAGCCAAAATCTTCTGAGCCAAGCGTTCATGGCGGGCAGCGTCAAATTGTTTCTCGATTTCAGCAATCTCATCTAATGACAAGAAAGTAAAGATTTTCAAGAAACGAACGGCATCGTCATCCATGACATTGAGCCAGAATTGGTACATTTCATATGGAGAAGTCTTGTCGGCATCCAACCAAACGGCGTTGCCTTCAGACTTACCAAATTTCTTACCTGTTGAGTCAGTGATGAGGGGAACAGTCATCACGTGACCAGACTTGTCAGCCTTGCGGCGAAGCAACTCGGTACCTGCAGTCATATTGCCCCATTGGTCAGAACCACCGATTTGTAGGGTCACATTGTGCTTGTCATTGAGCTCGTAGAAGTCATAGCCCTGCATGATTTGGTAGGCAAACTCGGTGTAGGAAATCCCTGTTTCAATCCGTTTTTTCACAGAGTCCTTGCTCATCATGTAGTTGACAGTGTAGTATTTACCAACATCACGAAGGAAGTCGATAAAACTGATGTCTGAGAACCAGTCGTAGTTGTTGACCATTTCGGCCTTGTTGTCACCATTTTCAAAATCCAAGAAGCGAGAGAGCTGACCTTGGATTTTTGTTACCCAACCGTCCACGGTGTCTTTGGTTTGCAAGCTACGCTCCGCATCCTTGAAGGAAGGGTCGCCAATCAGACCAGTTGCACCGCCAACTAGGGCGTAAGGCTTGTGGCCAGCTAGTTGCAAGCGACGGCTAGTTAAGATAGCAACCAAGTGCCCCAAGTGTAAACTATCTGCTGTTGGGTCGTAGCCTGTGTAATAAGAAACCTGTCCTTCTGTCAATGCTTTTACCAAGGCTTCTTCGTCTGTCGTTTGAAAGACCAAGCCACGAGCTTTTAGTTCTTCAAAAATGTTCATGTGGGCTGTCTCCTTTAGGTTTAATATACAGGACCATAAACCATTTTATATGATTTTTGGACCGAACTTCATTTTAAAAAATTCCTCCCTATTATACCACGAAATTGCGGAAAATAAACAAAATTTGGTATAATGGAACGATAAGGAGTTAATATGGCGACTAAATCAGATAAGCAAGATTTTAAAAAGAAAATCAGTGCCCTAGGCTTAGGGGATGTGGTAGGAGTTTTCCTTCGGACGCTGAAATTATTATTCAATTCAGTAGCTGTCTTGGTGTTCCTATTCGGTCTTTTTGGTGCGGGTATAGGAATTGGTTTCGTGGTTAGTCTTTTTGATGACGTTAAGATTCCCAAAACAGAGGAACTGGTAGCGAAGGTTTCAGAAGTTAGTCGGATTTCCACCGTTACCTATTCGGATGGTAGCTTGGTGTCGGAAGTTAATTCAGATCTGCTTCGTGTACCTATTACTTCGGAAGAGGTCTCGAATTATCTAAAACAGGCTGTAATTGCGACAGAGGATGAAACATTTGAAACCCACAATGGGGTTGTGCCTAAGGCTGTTTTGCGTGCGGCACTGGGATCGGTTGGTCTAGGTTCATCTAGCGGTGGTTCAACCTTGACGCAGCAATTGATAAAACAGCAACTTGTCGGAGATGCTCCAACCTTTACGCGTAAGGCTAATGAGATTGTTTCGGCTTTGGCATTAGAGCGGAATATGACCAAGGAAGAGATTTTAACCATTTACCTAAATGTTTCTCCATTTGGTCGAAATAATCAGGGACGAAATATTGCAGGGGTAGAAGCTGCGGCTCAGGGAATTTTTGGTAAACCAGCGAAAGACTTGACTGTTCCGCAGGCTGCTTTTATTGCAGGCTTGCCTCAAAGTCCGATTGTTTATTCTCCCTATGCATCAGATGGAACACGTAAATCAGATGAAGATATGGTTTACGGTATTGAACGCTATCAAGATGTTCTCTTTAATATGTATCGGGCGTCATTCTTGACCAAGGAAGAATACGAAACCTACAAAGCTTACGATATTAAACAAGATTTTATTGCTCCAGCTCCTGTAATGGCGGATACGAAAGATTATCTCTACTACGAGGTCATGGAAGAAGCGCAAGAGGTTATGTTTGATTATCTGGTAAAACGCGATAAGGTTTCTGAAAATGACTTGAAAAACGATGAAACTAAGGCTTCCTATGAAGAATTGGCTAAGCAAGAATTGAGTCAAGGCGGCTATACGATTAAGAGTACCGTTGATCAAGGAATCTATGCGGCGATGCAGTCTGTTGTGGCAAATTATGGCTCTGTTTTGGATGATGGAAACGAATATGTCGAGACAGGTAGTGTCTTAATTGATAATGCCACAGGAGCCATTTTAGGATTTGTGGGTGGTCGCGATTATGCAACCAACCAAAATAACCATGCCTTTGATACCCTTCGTTCGCCAGCGTCAACCATCAAGCCTCTGTTAGCTTACGGTATTGCGATTGATCAAGGTTTGATAGGTTCTGCCAGCATCCTTTCCGATTATCCAACGAACTTCTCAAGTGGACAACCGATTATGTATGGTTCAGGACGTGGTACTGGTATGATGAACTTACAGACGGCTATTGACCGTTCTGTTAACATTCCTGCTTTTTGGACCTATAAGATGATGAGAAATGCAGGTGTAGATGCCAAAGCGTACATGGATAAAATGAATTATCATATTCCTATGTACGATATTGAAAGTGTACCGTTGGGCGGTGGTGTTGAAATTTCAGTATTGACAAATACCAATGCCTATCAAACTTTGGCAAATGGTGGCGTTTATAACAAACATTACATTGTTGAAAGCATTACTGCCTCTGATGGAACAGTAGTGTATCAGCATGAAGCGGCTCCGGTTCAGGTCTATTCTAAAGCAACTGCAAGTATTATGAACCAGCTTTTGAGACAGGTTGTCAACTCTGGTTATACTACGACGTTCAAGAGTCGATTGAGTGGTTTAAACCCACAGGCAGCATCATCTGATTTCGTCGGTAAGACGGGAACAAGTAATGAAGTCAATGACGTGTGGCTCATGCTATCAACCCCTAGAGTAACTTTAGGTACCTGGGCTGGGAATGATGATAACTCAGAAATGTATGTCTGGACAGGCTACCACAATAATTCACAATATGTGGCCCATATGGTTGATGCGCTTTACAATGTTAATGCGGATATGTTCGCAGGAAAATTTGAATTAGACAGTAGTGTTATTGCTTCTAGCGTTGTTGCTTCTACAGGTCAACGTGCAGGGACGACACAGGTAAATGGGCGCCAAGTAACAGTTGGTGGTGCGATGACAACTAGTTATTGGGCTAAAAATGGTGCACCAGTAACGAGCTATAACTTCATGGTTGGGGGGACAGATAGTGACCGAGCACAGGCTTGGAATACAATTATCGGCTCCCAAACGCCAACATCAAGTAGCTCAACCCAACGAAGCAGTTCGACTCGGAGTAGCACGAGTTCTTCAGCTAATAACACGAACCAGTCATCAGAAACGCAAACAGCAACTAGTGAGCAAGCGAATAATGATTCACCTTGATTTTTCCTAGTACTTGTGCTATAATAGTATAAATTATTTGTCGTGTGTCTTGTTTGAAATATTGTCCAAACAAGGCTTGCAGCAGTTAAATCAAACTTTTTCAAAGGAAGATTTAGCTGCTCTTTTTGTGTCTATGAGGAATTTTTTTGAGAATTGTTACCTATTCTTAAAAATTCTAAAAATTCAGAAAAAGGATGAATGTTGGTCATCACATGGCTGTATATAATTGAACTCGGGCTACACTCCTGTAGAAAAAGATACAGTTTGTGGAACTTTGACTTTGTTTACCCCTTGGCGTCGTAAACGACTGAACTTTCTTCGACTATTGGTCTAGAAAGTCCTAGTCGTTCTGACGAGGGTGCGTCAACGAAATCAAAGATTTCGGACTTACCGCTTATTTTCTTTTGGAGTGTTAAACGCCCTCGTATCTTTAATTGAACTCGACCTAAAACCTGTGTGAAAAAGATAGAGCTCCTTGTGTCTGGTGACACGGCGTTACTCTTCTATTTTCACTTTGGTTTTCACGGTCTCGTATCTTATTACAAAGGAGAAAACTTTTGGCAGGACATGAAGTTCAGTACGGTAAGCACCGTACCCGTCGTAGTTTTTCAAGAATCAAGGAAGTTCTTGATTTACCAAATTTGATTGAAATCCAAACGGACTCTTTCCAAGACTTTTTAGATTATGGTTTGAAAGAAGTCTTTGAAGATGTACTTCCAGTTTCAAACTTTACGGATACCATGGAATTGGAATTCGTTGGTTATGAATTGAAAGAGCCTAAATACACATTGGAAGAGGCGCGTGCGCATGATGCGAACTACTCAGCTCCAATTTATGTAACTTTCCGTCTGGTGAATAAAGAAACTGGCGAGATCAAGACACAAGAAGTCTTCTTCGGTGAGTTTCCAATCATGACTGAAATGGGTACCTTCATCATCAACGGTGCAGAGCGTATCATCGTTTCTCAGTTGGTTCGTTCACCAGGTGTCTACTTCAATGATAAAGTAGATAAGAACGGTAAAGTAGGTTATGGTTCAACGGTTATCCCTAACCGTGGAGCTTGGTTGGAATTGGAAACAGATTCAAAAGACATTGCCTACACTCGTATTGACCGTACGCGTAAGATTCCGTTCACAACGCTTGTTCGTGCGCTTGGTTTCTCAGGCGATGATGAAATCTTTGACATCTTCGGTGATAGCGAATTGGTTCGCAACACCATTGAAAAAGATATTCATAAAAACCCAGCAGATTCTCGTACGGATGAAGCGCTTAAGGAAATCTATGAGCGCCTTCGTCCAGGTGAACCAAAGACAGCTGAAAGCTCTCGTAGTCTTTTGACAGCTCGTTTCTTTGACCCACGTCGTTACGATTTGGCACCTGTTGGTCGTTACAAGATTAATAAAAAACTCAACCTCCGTACTCGTTTGCTCAACCAAACACTTGCTGAGCATGTGATTAACGGTGAGACAGGCGAAATTGTCTTGGAAGCTGGTACTGTATTGAGTCGTGATGTGCTTGAAAAAGTAGAAGCACAATTCGATGAGCTCAACTTGGTAGAATATATTCCAAATGACAATGCTGTTCTTCTTGAGCCAGTTCTTTTGCAGAAATTCAAGATTGTAGCTCCTAAGGATCCAGAACGTGTTGTGACGGTGATTGGTAATGCTAATCCAGCAGAAAACGTACGTACAGTAACACCTGCGGACATCTTGGCTGAAATGAGCTACTTCCTAAACTTGGCTGAAGGACTTGGTCGCGTAGATGATATTGACCACTTGGGTAACCGTCGTATTCGTGCCGTTGGTGAATTGCTTGCTAACCAAGTACGTATCGGTTTGACTCGTATGGAACGTAACTTGCGTGAGCGTATGTCGGTTCAAGACAATGAAGTATTGACGCCACAACAAATCATCAATATCCGCCCTGTTACAGCCGCAATCAAAGAATTCTTTGGTTCATCTCAGTTGTCACAGTTCATGGACCAACACAACCCACTTTCTGAGTTGTCTCACAAACGCCGTTTGTCAGCCTTGGGACCTGGTGGTTTGACTCGTGACCGTGCTGGTTATGAGGTTCGAGACGTTCACTACACTCACTATGGTCGTATGTGTCCGATTGAAACGCCTGAGGGACCAAACATCGGTTTGATCAACAACTTGTCTTCTTATGGTCACCTCAACAAGTATGGCTTCATCCAAACACCATACCGCAAGATTGACCGTGCAACTGGTACAGTTACAAATGAGATCGTTTGGTTGACAGCCGATGAAGAAGATGCCTACATCGTAGCACAATCAACATCGCCACTTGATGAAAACAACCGTTTCGTTGATAAGATTGTTATGGGACGTCACCAAGGTAACAACCAAGAGTTCCCAGCAGATTCAGCAGATTTCATGGACGTTTCACCTAAGCAGGTAGTTGCCGTTGCGACAGCGTGTATTCCTTTCTTGGAAAACGATGACTCCAACCGTGCCCTCATGGGTGCCAACATGCAACGTCAGGCTGTTCCATTGATTGATCCAAAAGCACCTTACGTTGGTACTGGTATGGAATACCAGGCTGCCCACGACTCAGGTGCGGCAATTATCGCTCAACACGATGGTAAGGTTGTTTACGCAGATGCGGATAAGGTAGAAGTGCGTCGTGAAGATGGATCGCTTGATGTCTACCACATTTCTAAATTCCGTCGTTCAAACTCTGGTACTGCCTACAACCAACGTACCCTTGTAAAATTGGGCGACATCGTAGAAAAAGGCGACTTCATCGCAGATGGACCTTCTATGGAAAATGGGGAAATGGCTCTTGGTCAAAACCCTATCGTTGCCTACATGACTTGGGAAGGTTACAACTTCGAGGATGCGGTTATCATGTCTGAACGCCTTGTGAAAGACGATGTTTATACATCTGTTCACTTGGAAGAATACGAATCAGAAACACGCGATACCAAGTTAGGCCCTGAAGAAATCACCCGCGAAATTCCAAACGTTGGTGAAGATGCTCTTCGCAACTTGGACGAAATGGGGATTATCCGTATTGGTGCCGAAGTTAAAGAGGGCGACATTCTTGTTGGTAAAGTTACACCAAAAGGTGAAAAAGATCTTTCTGCTGAAGAGCGTCTCTTGCACGCAATCTTCGGTGACAAGTCACGTGAAGTACGTGATACCTCTCTTCGTGTACCTCACGGTGCCGATGGTGTCGTTCGTGATGTGAAAATCTTTACTCGTGCCAACGGTGATGAATTGCAATCAGGTGTTAACATGTTGGTTCGTGTCTACATCGCTCAAAAACGTAAGATCAAGGTCGGAGATAAGATGGCCGGTCGTCACGGTAACAAGGGTGTCGTTTCACGTATTGTACCTGTTGAGGATATGCCATATCTTCCAGACGGAACACCAGTTGACATCATGTTGAACCCACTCGGGGTGCCATCACGTATGAACATCGGTCAGGTTATGGAACTTCACTTGGGTATGGCGGCTCGCAACTTGGGCATTCATATCGCAACACCAGTTTTCGATGGTGCAAGTTCAGAAGATCTTTGGTCAACTGTTAAAGAAGCAGGTATGGACTCAGATGCCAAAACCATTCTTTACGATGGCCGTACAGGTGAGCCATTTGACAACCGTGTATCTGTTGGTGTCATGTACATGATCAAGCTTCACCACATGGTTGATGATAAACTTCACGCCCGCTCAGTCGGACCATACTCACTCGTTACCCAACAGCCACTCGGAGGTAAGGCTCAGTTTGGTGGTCAGCGTTTCGGTGAGATGGAGGTTTGGGCCCTTGAAGCCTACGGTGCTTCTAACGTCCTTCAAGAAATCTTGACTTACAAGTCAGATGATGTGACAGGCCGTCTTAAAGCCTATGAAGCCATCACCAAAGGTAAACCAATTCCAAAACCAGGTGTTCCAGAATCATTCCGCGTTCTTGTCAAAGAATTGCAATCACTTGGTTTGGATATGCGTGTCCTTGATGAAGACAACAATGAAGTAGAATTGCGTGACCTTGATGAAGGTGAAGATGATGACATCATCCACGTAGATGATCTTGAAAAAGCACGTGCAAAAGCCGCAGCTGACGCAGCTGCAGCCTTTGCAGCAGAAGAAGCAGAAGGCAAAGAATAATTAGAATGGATGGAACAAGTTGGTCCAAACCTCAGAACTGAAAGAGATAAGGGCCAACGGTCTTCCACCATCTGATTTATAGAAAAATAGCTTACAAGCTATCCATTCTGCTGATTATTGTTCAAGAATTTGAGGTCTGGGAATCCAGCCTCTCACAAGAAAAGAAAGGGATTATTAGTGGTTGACGTAAATCGATTTAAAAGTATGCAAATCACGTTAGCTTCACCAAGTAAGGTCCGTTCATGGTCTTACGGTGAGGTTAAAAAACCTGAAACAATCAACTATCGGACACTTAAACCAGAACGTGATGGACTCTTTGACGAAGTCATCTTTGGTCCAACAAAAGACTGGGAGTGTTCATGTGGTAAATACAAGCGTATCCGTTATAAAGGGATTACTTGTGACCGCTGTGGTGTGGAAGTGACTCGTGCAAAAGTACGTCGTGAACGTATGGGACACATTGAGTTGAAAGCACCAATTTCACACATTTGGTATTTCAAAGGCATTCCAAGTCGTATGGGCTTGACCTTGGATATGAGCCCACGTGCGCTTGAAGAAGTTATCTACTTCGCGGCTTATGTGGTGATCGATCCTAAAGATACACCGCTTGAGCACAAGTCAATTATGACTGAGCGCGAATACCGTGAGCGTTTGCGTGAATATGGCTATGGTTCATTCGTTGCCAAAATGGGTGCAGAAGCGATCCAAGACCTCTTGAAACAAGTCGATCTTCCAAAAGAAATCGCAGCTTTAAAAGAAGAATTGAAAACAGCTTCTGGTCAAAAACGCATTAAAGCAGTTCGTCGCTTGGATGTATTGGATGCATTCTACAAATCTGGTAACAAGCCTGAGTGGATGATTCTCAATATCCTTCCAGTTATTCCACCAGATTTGCGTCCGATGGTTCAGTTGGATGGTGGCCGTTTTGCCGCATCTGACTTGAACGAACTCTACCGCCGTGTTATCAACCGTAACAATCGTTTGGCTCGTCTCTTGGAACTTAACGCTCCAGGTATCATCGTACAAAACGAAAAACGGATGCTCCAAGAAGCTGTGGATGCTTTGATTGACAACGGTCGCCGTGGTCGCCCAATTACAGGACCAGGTAGCCGTCCACTTAAATCACTCAGCCACATGCTTAAAGGTAAGCAAGGACGTTTCCGTCAAAACTTGCTTGGTAAGCGTGTTGACTTCTCAGGACGTTCCGTTATCGCCGTTGGTCCAACTCTTAAAATGTACCAATGTGGTGTGCCACGCGAAATGGCTATCGAGCTCTTCAAACCGTTTGTCATGCGTGAAATTGTTGCCCGTGATATTGCTGGTAACGTAAAAGCTGCAAAACGTTTGATTGAACGTGGGGATGATCGTATTTGGGATATCTTGGAAGAAGTGATCAAAGAACACCCAGTTCTTTTGAACCGCGCACCTACCCTTCACCGTTTGGGTATCCAGGCTTTTGAGCCAGTTCTGATCGACGGTAAAGCCCTTCGTTTGCACCCGCTTGTCTGTGAAGCCTACAACGCCGACTTCGACGGTGACCAGATGGCGATTCACGTTCCATTGTCAGAAGAAGCACAAGCAGAAGCACGTATCCTTATGCTTGCGGCAGAACACATCCTTAACCCTAAAGATGGTAAACCAGTCGTAACACCATCTCAGGATATGGTTTTGGGGAACTACTACTTGACCATGGAAGATGCTGGTCGTGAAGGTGAAGGTATGGTCTTCAAGGATGCGGATGAGGCTGTTATGGCTTACCGCAATGGCTATGTTCACTTGCATACCCGTGTTGGTATCGCAACGGATAGCCTTGATAAACCTTGGAAAGACAACCAAAAACACAAGGTCATGATGACAACTGTCGGAAAAATCTTGTTTAACGCGATTATGCCTGAAGGACTTCCTTACTTGCAAGAGCCAAACAACGCTAACTTGACAGAAGGAACTCCTGATAAATACTTCTTGGAACCAGGATCAGATATCAAGGCTGCTATTGCAGCATTGCCAATCAACCCGCCATTCAAGAAGAAAAATCTCGGTAACATCATCGCTGAAATCTTCAAGCGTTTCCGTACAACTGAAACATCAGCCCTTCTTGACCGTTTGAAAGACTTGGGTTACTATCACTCAACACTTGCTGGTTTGACAGTGGGTATTGCCGATATCCCAGTTATCGACAACAAGGCTGAAATCATTGAAGAATCTCACGAACGTGTAGAACAAATCAAGAAACAATTCCGTCGTGGTATGATTACTGACGATGAGCGCTATGCAGCTGTTACAGATGAATGGCGTTCAGCTAAGGAAAAATTGGAAAAACGCCTGGTTGAAAAACAAGATCCTAAGAACCCAATTGTTATGATGATGGACTCTGGTGCCCGTGGTAACATCTCCAACTTCTCCCAGTTGGCCGGTATGCGTGGTTTGATGTCAGCTCCGAACGGACGTATCATGGAATTGCCTATCTTGTCTAACTTCCGTGAAGGTCTTTCAGTATTGGAAATGTTCTTCTCAACTCACGGTGCCCGTAAGGGTATGACGGATACGGCCTTGAAGACAGCTGACTCAGGTTACTTGACTCGTCGTTTGGTTGACGTTGCCCAAGACGTTATTATCCGTGAAGACGACTGTGGAACAGACCGTGGTCTTGACATCCGTTCAATCACAGATGGCAAGGAAATGATCGAGCCACTTGAAGAGCGTTTGCAAGGTCGTTACACTAAGAAAACTGTTAAACATCCTGAAACTGGGGCCGTTATTATCGGTCCAAACCAATTGATTACAGAAGACATTGCTCGTGAAATAGTCAATGCAGGTGTTGAACAAGTAACCATCCGTAGCGTATTTACATGTAATACTCGTCACGGTGTCTGCCGTCATTGTTATGGTATCAACTTGGCAACAGGTGATGCGGTTGAAGTGGGTGAAGCAGTTGGTACAATCGCTGCCCAATCGATCGGTGAGCCTGGTACACAGCTTACAATGCGTACCTTCCACACGGGTGGGGTAGCCTCAAACAGCGATATCACGCAGGGTCTTCCTCGTGTCCAAGAGATCTTTGAAGCCCGTAATCCGAAAGGGGAAGCGGTTATCACTGAGGTTAAAGGTGAAGTTATCGCTATTGAAGAAGATGCATCTACTCGTACCAAGAAAGTCTTTGTTAAAGGGAAAACTGGCGAAGGCGAATATGTGGTTCCATTTACAGCCCGTATGAAGGTTGAAGTTGGTGACCAAGTCGCGCGTGGAGCAGCCCTTACCGAAGGTTCTATCCAACCAAAACGCTTGCTTGAAGTCCGTGATGTCTTGGCGGTTGAAACTTACCTTCTTTCTGAAGTTCAAAAAGTTTACCGTAGCCAGGGTGTAGAAATCGGCGACAAGCACATCGAGGTAATGGTTCGTCAAATGCTTCGTAAAGTTCGTGTCATGGATCCAGGTGACACAGATCTTCTCATGGGTACCCTCATGGATATCACAGACTTTACAGATGCCAATGCGGAAGTGGTTATTGCAGGTGGTATTCCGGCAACAGCTCGTCCAGTTCTTATGGGTATCACAAAAGCGTCTCTTGAAACCAACTCATTCTTGTCTGCCGCATCCTTCCAAGAAACAACTCGCGTTCTTACAGATGCAGCTATTCGTGGTAAACGTGACAACCTTCTCGGTCTTAAAGAGAACGTTATCATCGGTAAGATTATCCCAGCAGGTACAGGTATGGCCCGCTACCGTAATCTTGAACCACAAGCCATCAATGAAGTTGAAATCATTGAAGACACAGTAGCAGAAGAGCTTGCTGCAGAAGCAGAGCTTGAAGCGGTAACTGAATAAATTAAGATGGAGGCTGGGCAAAAACTAGCCAGTAAATAAAAAACACAGATAGATTCAAGCTGATTTTGATGAAATCCAGCCGTACTGTCTGTGTTTTTCTTTTTATCTCTATTATCTTGGACTATTTTCTTGGCCA
>NZ_JAOTGK010000012.1:0-5124 GCF_044427155.1 Streptococcus sp. 2022WUSS083
TGCTAAGCGACTACCGTATCTAACAGGGGGCAACCCCCAACTACTTCAGGCGTTCTAGGGCTTAACTGCTGTGTTCGGCATGGGTACAGGTGTATCTCCTAGGCTATCGTCACTTAACTACTGAGTCTTGTCAACTCAAAATTGAATATCTATATTCTAACAAGTTTTACCAACGCTGTCAATATTGACTCTAGTTTTAATTGTACTCAGGCTAAATTCTTAGTGAAAAAGATAAACTTCCTAGAGTCTCTTGACTCTGCGTCAGTTTCCTATTTTCATACAGAATTTATAAAGCCTTCGTTACTTATCTTGGATAAGTCCTCGAGCGATTAGTATTGGTCCGCTACATGTGTCGCCACACTTCCACTTCCAACCTATCTACCTGATCATCTCTCAGGGCTCTTACTAACATAAAGTTATGGGAAATCTCATCTTGAGGTGGGTTTCACACTTAGATGCTTTCAGCGTTTATCCCGTCCCTACATAGCTACCCAGCGATGCCTTTGGCAAGACAACTGGTACACCAGCGGTAAGTCCACTCTGGTCCTCTCGTACTAGGAGCAGATCCTCTCAAATTTCCTACGCCCGCGACGGATAGGGACCGAACTGTCTCACGACGTTCTGAACCCAGCTCGCGTGCCGCTTTAATGGGCGAACAGCCCAACCCTTGGGACCGACTACAGCCCCAGGATGCGACGAGCCGACATCGAGGTGCCAAACCTCCCCGTCGATGTGAACTCTTGGGGGAGATAAGCCTGTTATCCCCAGGGTAGCTTTTATCCGTTGAGCGATGGCCCTTCCATACGGAACCACCGGATCACTAAGCCCGACTTTCGTCCCTGCTCGAGTTGTAGCTCTCGCAGTCAAGCTCCCTTATACCTTTACACTCTGCGAATGATTTCCAACCATTCTGAGGGAACCTTTGGGCGCCTCCGTTACCTTTTAGGAGGCGACCGCCCCAGTCAAACTGCCCGTCAGACACTGTCTCCGATAGGGATAACCTATCCGGGTTAGAGTAGCCATAACACAAGGGTAGTATCCCAACAGCGCCTCCGTCGAAACTGGCGTCCCGACTTCATAGGCTCCTACCTATCCTGTACATGTGGTACAGATACTCAATATCAAACTGCAGTAAAGCTCCATGGGGTCTTTCCGTCCTGTCGCGGGTAACCTGCATCTTCACAGGTACTAAAATTTCACCGAGTCTCTCGTTGAGACAGTGCCCAAATCATTACGCCTTTCGTGCGGGTCGGAACTTACCCGACAAGGAATTTCGCTACCTTAGGACCGTTATAGTTACGGCCGCCGTTTACTGGGGCTTCAATTCAGATCTTCGCTTACGCTAAACCCTCCTCTTAACCTTCCAGCACCGGGCAGGCGTCACCCCCTATACATCATCTTACGATTTAGCAGAGAGCTGTGTTTTTGATAAACAGTTGCTTGGGCCTATTCACTGCGGCTGACCTTAAGTCAGCACCCCTTCTCCCGAAGTTACGGGGTCATTTTGCCGAGTTCCTTAACGAGAGTTCTCTCGCTCACCTGAGGCTACTCGCCTCGACTACCTGTGTCGGTTTGCGGTACGGGTAGAGTATGATACATCGCTAGAAGCTTTTCTCGGCAGTGTGACGTCACTAACTTCGCTACTTAACTTCGCTCCCCATCACAGCTCAATGTTATAGATACAAGCATTTGACTCATATCACACCTCACTGCTTAGACGGGCACTTCCAATCGCCCGCTTTAGTTAGCCTACTGCGTCCCTCCATCACTTCATACTCTAGTACAGGAATATCAACCTGTTGTCCATCGGATACACCCTTCGGTCTCTCCTTAGGTCCCGACTAACCCAGGGCGGACGAGCCTTCCCCTGGAAACCTTAGTCTTACGGTGGATGGGATTCTCACCCATCTTTCGCTACTCATACCGGCATTCTCACTTCTATGCGTTCCAGCACTCCTCACGGTATACCTTCTTCACACATAGAACGCTCTCCTACCATAACACCTAAGTGTTATCCACAGCTTCGGTAAATTGTTTTAGCCCCGGTACATTTTCGGCGCAGGGTCACTCGACTAGTGAGCTATTACGCACTCTTTGAATGAATAGCTGCTTCTAAGCTAACATCCTAGTTGTCTGTGCAACCCCACATCCTTTTCCACTTAACAATTATTTTGGGACCTTAGCTGGTGGTCTGGGCTGTTTCCCTTTCGACTACGGATCTTAGCACTCGCAGTCTGACTGCCGACCATAAATCATTGGCATTCGGAGTTTATCTGAAATCAGTAAACCGAGATGGCCCCCTCATCCAAACAGTGCTCTACCTCCAAGATTCTCAAATGTCGACGCTAGCCCTAAAGCTATTTCGGAGAGAACCAGCTATCTCCAAGTTCGTTTGGAATTTCTCCGCTACCCACAAGTCATCCAAGCACTTTTCAACGTGCCCTGGTTCGGTCCTCCAGTGCGTCTTACCGCACCTTCAACCTGCTCATGGGTAGGTCACATGGTTTCGGGTCTACGACATAATACTAATCCGCCCTATTAAGACTCGGTTTCCCTACGGCTCCGTCTCTTCAACTTAACCTCGCATCATATCGTAACTCGCCGGTTCATTCTACAAAAGGCACGCTCTCACCCATTAACGGGCTCGAACTTGTTGTAGGCACACGGTTTCAGGTTCTATTTCACTCCCCTTCCGGGGTACTTTTCACCTTTCCCTCACGGTACTGGTTCACTATCGGTCACTAGAGAGTATTTAGGGTTGGGAGATGGTCCTCCCGGATTCCGACGAGATTTCGCGTGTCTCGCCGTACTCAGGATACTGCTAGGTATAAAGAATATTTCAAATACGAGGCTATTACTCTCTTTGGCCTACCTTCCCAGGTAGTTCTTCTATACTCTTCAAGTCCACTTTGCAGTCCTACAACCCCGAGGAGTAAACTCCTCGGTTTGCCCTCCTGCCGTTTCGCTCGCCGCTACTAAGGCAATCGCTTTTGCTTTCTCTTCCTGCAGCTACTTAGATGTTTCAGTTCACTGCGTCTTCCTCTTCACTACCTTAACAGTAGTGAGTGACAGGCATTACCTGCCGGGTTCCCCCATTCGGACATCCCTGGATCATTGCTTACTTACAGCTCCCCAAGGCATTTCGTCGTTAGTCACGTCCTTCATCGGCTTCTAGTGCCAAGGCATCCACCGTGCGCCCTTATTAACTTAACCTTATTAACCTAATTTTTTCAAAAATTAGAAAACTCATTAAATATTCACAGCGTTTTCGGTTTATTTTCTTGTTACTATTTCTATACGTACTGTTACATACGTTTAGGAATGTTTGATAGATATTCAATTTTCAATGGACAAAATCTTAACAACTTCCGTTGTTAATGGAGCCTAGCGGGATCGAACCGCTGACCTCCTGCGTGCAAAGCAGGCGCTCTCCCAGCTGAGCTAAGGCCCCACAAGACCTCTCAAAATTAAAGAAGACTAACGTACAGGTTTCCATTTCCTTAGAAAGGAGGTGATCCAGCCGCACCTTCCGATACGGCTACCTTGTTACGACTTCACCCCAATCATCTATCCCACCTTAGGCGGCTGGCTCCTAAAAGGTTACCTCACCGACTTCGGGTGTTACAAACTCTCGTGGTGTGACGGGCGGTGTGTACAAGGCCCGGGAACGTATTCACCGCGGCGTGCTGATCCGCGATTACTAGCGATTCCGACTTCATGTAGGCGAGTTGCAGCCTACAATCCGAACTGAGACTGGCTTTAAGAGATTAGCTTGCCGTCACCGACTTGCGACTCGTTGTACCAGCCATTGTAGCACGTGTGTAGCCCAGGTCATAAGGGGCATGATGATTTGACGTCATCCCCACCTTCCTCCGGTTTATTACCGGCAGTCTCGCTAGAGTGCCCAACTGAATGATGGCAACTAACAATAGGGGTTGCGCTCGTTGCGGGACTTAACCCAACATCTCACGACACGAGCTGACGACAACCATGCACCACCTGTCACCAGTGTTCCGAAGAAAAATCCTATCTCTAGGACGGTCACTGGGATGTCAAGACCTGGTAAGGTTCTTCGCGTTGCTTCGAATTAAACCACATGCTCCACCGCTTGTGCGGGCCCCCGTCAATTCCTTTGAGTTTCAACCTTGCGGTCGTACTCCCCAGGCGGAGTGCTTAATGCGTTAGCTGCGGCACTGAGTCCCGGAAAGGACCCAACACCTAGCACTCATCGTTTACGGCGTGGACTACCAGGGTATCTAATCCTGTTCGCTCCCCACGCTTTCGAGCCTCAGCGTCAGTTACAGACCAGAGAGCCGCTTTCGCCACCGGTGTTCCTCCATATATCTACGCATTTCACCGCTACACATGGAATTCCACTCTCCCCTTCTGCACTCAAGTTTGACAGTTTCCAAAGCGTACTATGGTTAAGCCACAGCCTTTTACTTCAGACTTATCAAACCGCCTGCGCTCGCTTTACGCCCAATAAATCCGGACAACGCTCGGGACCTACGTATTACCGCGGCTGCTGGCACGTAGTTAGCCGTCCCTTTCTGGTAAGATACCGTCACTGTGTGAACTTTCCACTCTCACACACGTTCTTCTCTTACAACAGAGCTTTACGATCCGAAAACCTTCTTCACTCACGCGGCGTTGCTCGGTCAGGGTTGCCCCCATTGCCGAAGATTCCCTACTGCTGCCTCCCGTAGGAGTCTGGGCCGTGTCTCAGTCCCAGTGTGGCCGATCACCCTCTCAGGTCGGCTATGTATCGATGCCTTGGTGAGCCGTTACCTCACCAACTAGCTAATACAACGCAGGTCCATCTCATAGTGAAGCAATTGCTCCTTTCAAGCATCTACCATGCGGTAAATACTGTTATGCGGTATTAGCTATCGTTTCCAATAGTTATCCCCCGCTATGAGGCAGGTTACCTACGCGTTACTCACCCGTTCGCAACTCATCCGTCTAGTGCAAGCACCAGACCTCAGCGTTCTACTTGCATGTATTAGGCACGCCGCCAGCGTTCGTCCTGAGCCAGGATCAAACTCTCATAAAAAGTTTTGATTCAAACTCAAGCTATCACTAGCTTTCCGTTTTATTGTTTTGTTTTGTCATTGACGATTTATC
>NZ_JAOTGK010000013.1:0-5004 GCF_044427155.1 Streptococcus sp. 2022WUSS083
TACATTTTCATGCCTTTCTAGTTGTTTTGTGGTTATTATAATTATAAAGCATGAAGTGGAAAACGAGCAACTCCTAATTGGAATTGCTCGTTTTTTTATTGTGAGAAGCTAGTTTTTGCCCAGCTTCTTTTCATCTGTCTTTTCAGCTCTTCCTGAATCTTTTCCTCCGGCGCAAACCGTTCTTCCCAATCATCAGGTTTTAAAATTTTATGGGTAATTGGATCAAAATGGGCCTTCCCATCCGGAAATGTTTTCCCCATATTTGCAGTATGGACTATCTGAAAAATTGGTTCTGGATCAACCCCCATCAAAACAAACGAACCATATGTAAAATAAAGAATATCCAGCAAAGCATCTACCTGATCCTGCATCGAAACCCCGAAACCTCTCTTGCCAGATACCTTAGCAGCAGCAGTATCTAAATCCCGATGAAGTTGTTGAATAAAATCATGAAACTCAACTTCAGATTCTGAAGCTGCATGTAGAAATTCTACCAACTCCTCCAATTTAAAACCAGCGCGATGCAAAGCCGTCTGTCCATCATACACACTGGGAAGTTCTTGTGTTTCACCATCCATTAAAAAATGAAAATCCTTTACCCTATTAAAATTATCGTCCTTGCTCTGAAACATCTTATCCCTCAATCACACCAAAATGAATTAATGCCTTATAAATTCCATCACGATTATTTGTATCCGTAACAAAGGAAGCAGCTTGTTTTACCTTTTTCGTCCCATTTCCCATCGCTACCGAGTGCTGAATTTCATTCAACATTTCAAAATCATTATTAGAATCCCCGAATACCATAACTTCTTCTAACTCAAAACCATATCGATCTGCAACCTTTACAATACCCGATAATTTTGAATTTCCCTTACTGATAATATCAGTCGCATAGGGACTCGAACGCGTAAAAGACAAGTTTGGAAAGAGCATCTCCAATGATTGTGTCTCCCTTTCCGTCGTCAGCAACATCAGCTGATAGATTGGTTGAAAGAGAAAACCTTTCAAATTCGTTTCCTGTTGAGGACTAATCCAACGTACCATGCGATTGAAAATAAAATTTATGATTCCAGCCCAGGACTCCGGAATCATACGCGTCACACGATATGCAAAATTTCCTGTTCCAGCACTCATAATCTTACTACCAAATATGCCTTTAGCAGTTCCAAAAGATAAATCCTTATGGTGAGTTTGCGCATACTCCATAATTTGTTCAATTTGCTTTGGCTCTAAACTCTGACTATAAATAACTTCTTCTCTTGAAAAAATATATTGACCATTATAAGCAATGGCCAAATCTAGCCCTAAACTAGCCATATACTGCAAAACAAAACGAGGGTCACGTCCTGTAGCTAGACCAACTAAAATCCCCTTCTCTTTCAAAGCATTAATGGCGAGAATAGTTGAACTACTAACCATACGATTGTCGGTCAATAAGGTACCATCAATATCGAAAAATACAGCCTTTATCGTCAACCAACTCACCTACTTTCTAAGAATTATGTTACAATTAGTATATCACACTTTGAAAGAAACTGAAAATTTATGAAAAAAATTCTAGTACTGCATACAGGTGGAACCATTTCTATGCAAGCCAATCATCAGGGTGAAGTTGCATCGAGTAAAATCAATCCAATGACCCAAATTGATAGCCCACTAGAAGAAATTCAAGTGACATCCTTGGATTTTCTCAATGTTCCAAGTCCACACATTCGCTTAGAACACATGATGACTCTATACCAAAAAATTAAAGAAGAACAAATGAACTTCGATGGTTTTGTCATTACACATGGCACAGATACTTTAGAAGAAACTGCCTATTTCCTTGATACAATGGCTATTCCAGAAAAACCAATTGTATTGACCGGAGCCATGCGTTCCTCAAATGAACTAGGTAGCGACGGGATTTATAACTACCGAACAGCCCTACGTGTGGCTGCTGATGATAAATCCGCAGATAAAGGTGTTCTAGTGGTCATGAACGATGAAATTCATGCTGCTAAATATGTTACAAAAACGCATACCACCAATGTCTCAACCTTTCAAACCCCGACTCATGGACCACTGGGGTTAGTCACCAAACGAGAGATTCTCTATTTTAAAACTGCTGAACCACGTGTTCGATTTGACTTATCAACAGTCACAGGAACGGTCCCTATCATAAAAGCTTATGCAGATATGGACTCCATTCTCCTTGATTCTCTCACTGCAAGCTCAATTTCCGGTTTAGTCATTGAAGCACTCGGCGCCGGAAATCTTCCACCTACCATCCTTCCAGCCATTAAGAAACTCCTTGATCAAAAGATACCCATTATTCTGGTATCTCGCTGTTTTAACGGAATTGCTGAGCCTGTCTATGCCTACCAAGGAGGTGGCATCCAACTGGAGAAAGACGGCATTCTATTTGTTAAAGAATTGAATGCTCAAAAAGCCCGACTCAAACTCCTTATCGCTCTCAATGCAGGCTTGGAAGAGCAAAGCTTGGCAGATTACATCCAAGGTTAATCGCTGACGAACTATACAATATGTCAAAAGACCAACACATGTGTGTTGGCCTTTTTTATATGACTAGTCCAATTCCTCTCGATCTTTCAAATTAGCAAGCAAAATCGACCAATTAGGGTCCTCCTGCCAATTTTCCACGCTAACAATCTGACTAGCAACTCGTCTTGCTTCCTCTAAAATTGGATAATCCTCGATAATATTTGCAACTTGAAATTCTGGCAAACCTGATTGACGAGTCCCAAATATTTCTCCAGACCCACGCATTTTTAAGTCAGCTTCAGCCAAAATAAAACCATCTGTCGTCTCTGTCATAATTTTCATGCGTTCCTTACCAGACTCTGTTTTAGGATTAGCAACTAACACTGCATAAGACTGCTTATGACCACGTCCTACACGCCCTCTCAACTGATGTAATTGGCTTAACCCAAAACGATCTGCATCCATAATAACCATCACCGATGCATTGGGCACATTGACTCCGACTTCAATAACAGTGGTAGAAACCAAAATATTCGTTTTTCGCTCCTTAAAAGCCTGCATGATGGCATCTTTCTCGTCATTCTTCATCTTACCGTGTAACAAATCCACTGTAACTCGCTCTCCAAAATGCGCCTGTAAATCAGATTGCAGATCTACAGCATTCTTTAAATCTAGAGCCTCAGATTCTTCAATCAGCGGAGAGATAAAATAAACCTGAGCACCCACTTCTAACTCCCGCTCCAACCAAGCTAAGACCGTGGGCAGCTGTTGATGTTTGACCCAGCGAGTGATAATTGGCTTTCGACCAGCAGGTAACTGATTAATAATCGATACATCCATATCTCCAAAAGCTGTAATGGCTAACGTCCGAGGAATAGGTGTAGCAGTCATCATAAGCACATCCGGATTATCACCCTTCTCACGAAACAGACGGCGCTGTTTAACACCAAAACGATGTTGCTCATCCGTTACAACCAAACCAAGCTTATGGTACGTCACACTTTCCTGGATAAGAGCGTGAGTTCCTACAATGATGTCTACCTGACCACTAGAAATCGCCTCTAAAGCAGCACGACGCTCCGCAACCTTCATTCCCCCTGTCAAAAGAGCAATAGAAAGTTCTGGAAAAAGCTGGCGCAAACTCTCAAAGTGTTGCTCCGCCAAAATTTCTGTCGGGACCATCATTGCAGCCTGCATCCCCGCAGTCACAGCAGCAAACATAGCCAATCCAGCAACTACTGTCTTCCCTGAACCAACATCCCCTTGTAGCAAACGATTCATGTGCCCATAGGACTTCATATCTGATAGTATTTCAGCCAAAGCCCCAGACTGAGCATCCGTTAAGACAAACGGCAATTGTCTTATCTGCATAGCCAATCTATCAGCATCATAAGCAATCTTCAAACCATTCGAAATATCACGATTGTTGGCTTTAAGCATTTGCAACTGTAATTGAAAATAAAATAATTCCTCAAACTTCATACGTCGCAAAGCTTGTCTATACTCTTCTAAATTTGTCGGAAAATGCATCGCAAAAACCGCCTCTCGGCGATTCATTAACCGATAGCGCTCTCGTAAAACTGATGGTAAATTCTCCTCTAATAAATGCAAATATCCCTGATCAATAGCTGTTTTAATAGCCTTAACCAAATTTACTTGCGAAATCCCCTGCGCCACATGATAGACAGGCTGTAGCTCATCTGATACTTGAGCCAAAACTTTCATTCCTGTCAAACTTGCCTTAGCCTTATCCCACTTTCCCCAAACTGCAATATCCTGCCCCAAAACAATCTTATCTGCTAAATAAGGCTGATTAAAAAACGAAACTGCTAAGACAACCTCACCCTGTTTCATTGAAAAACGGAGTCTATTTCTTTTGTAACCATAATACTGTACATTAGCTGGAGATACCACCTCCCCAACTACCACTGCCTTCTCACCATCCTGCAAATCATAAATAGACTTACTCTCAAAATCTTCATATCTAAATGGATAGTAAGTTAACAGATCATTAATATTCTGAATGTTAATTTTTAAAAATTTTTCAGCCGATTTTGGACCAATCCCTGGCAAAACCGATAATTCATCACATAATCTTTTCATGTCTCTATTATATCAACAAACAATGAATAGACAAAGCAACAAGAAAAGAAAAAGGAGCCAAATTAAAGCCCATTCACCTCAAAAAACAAAAAAAGAGACCTAAGCAGCCTCCCAATATAGTCCGTACGGGATTCGAACCCGTGTTACCGCCGTGAAAAGGCGGTGTCTTAACCCCTTGACCAACGGACCATATACTAAAGATTTCTCTTTACTCCGCCAACAGGGCTCGAACCTGTGACATCATGATTAACAGTCATGCGCTCTACCAACTGAGCTATGGCGGAATATGCTAAGCGACTACCGTATCTAACAGGGGGCAACCCCCAACTACTTCAGGCGTTCTAGGGCTTAACTGCTGTGTTCGGCATGGGTACAGGTGTATCTCCTAGGCTATCGTCACTTAACTACTGAGTC
>NZ_JAOTGK010000014.1:0-1796 GCF_044427155.1 Streptococcus sp. 2022WUSS083
GCCCAACGGTACTAACATAGTAGCCTCTAGCCCAAAACTTTCGATTTCCATACTTATATTTCAAATTAGCGTGTTTATCAAATATCATTAGAGCACTTTTACTTTTCAAATATCCCATAAAATCGGAAATCGAAAATTTTGGGGGTATCAAGACAAGCATATGAACATGGTCTGGCATCATGTGTCCCTCAATAATTTCCACGCCTTTGTATCGACATAGATGACGGAAAATATCAATTAAGTCCTGCCTTATTTTGTAGTAAATGGATTTTCTACGGTACTTAGGTGTGAAAACTATGTGATATTTGCACATCCATTTGGTATGTGATAAACTGTAACTGGTTTTAGCCATTTCTTTTTCCTCCTTTATCTAACCTGAACAATTAGATTATATCAGGAAAAAGAAATGGAAGCTCAAAGCCTTGTCAACCACCAGCATAGCTGGTGGTTTTCTTGTTTTTCTCTACGAGAAAAACTGGCTCGAAGCCATAAAAAAAGAACGACTATCAGTCGTTCTTCAATAACATACGGAAGACATGGGATTCGAACCCACGCACGCTGTTACACGCCTACCGCGTTTCCAACACGGCCTCTTGAGCCTCTTGAGTAATCTTCCATATATGGAGCTGGTGGGAGTCGAACCCACGTCCAAACACCTGCTAACTTATTCGTCTACAACCATAGGTTATGTCTTGCTTTAACTTGAACTCGATACATAACTCAAACCTAGACCAAGCGAGTCAGTAAATCTCTTTTGGAACTGCCTGACTCAATCCCAACGTAGCTTGCTATTTTAAGACCAATCAGCAAACACAAGCAATTCGCGACTGGTCACGCAGGCAGGTTATTAAGCTGCTAATGCGTAAGTGTTTGTATTTTTTGCAGTTATATTTAACTGGCATTTTTACATCTGCCGATGAGTTGCAGAACAAGCCTCATAATGCCTGTCGAATCCGTAACAACCCCGTAGGATTTGATACAGGAATTATTATAGCAGAATTTTTTATAAATAGCAAAATTATTTTACATTTTCCTTACAATTTAAAAAAATTTTGAAATATGGTAAAATGAAAGTATGTATAAATTTTGGCAAAAAACCATTCAAGTATTAAGTATTTTGACCCTTATCGGGACTGCTATTTTTCTGTTTTGGCTCTATAAGATTGGCATTTTGAACGACCAAAATGTCTTAAGCGATTTAATCAAAAGCCAAGGTGCTTTAGGTAGCCTCTCCTTTTTAGCTATTCAGATTATTCAAGTTGTATTTCCGATTATTCCAGGCGGTGTTACGACTGTTGTGGGTTTCCTCGTATTTCATTTTTGGTGGGGATTCTTTCTCAATTATCTTGGAATTTCAATCGGTAGTATCATCCTTTTCTGGTTGGCTCGTCGCTATGGAAAGAAATTTTGTCTCCTCTTCATGTCTGAAGATACGTTTTACAAATATGAAAGCAAAATTGATAATAAACGTAGTTATGAAATTTTCTTTATTCTTTGCATGCTTTCTCCCATTTCTCCAGCTGACATAGTGGTGATGATTACTGGATTAACAAGCATGAGTTATCGGAAATTTATTATGATTACTTTACTTTGTCGCCCTTTCTCAGTTGTGGCCTATAGCTTCTTTTGGATCTATGGCAGCCAATGGTTGCAGCAATTATTAGGATAAAAATGAACGAGGCTGGGCAAAAACTAGCCAGTAAATAAAAAACACAGATAGATTCAAGCTGATTTTGATGAAATCCAGCCGTACTGTCTGTGTTTTTCTTTTTATCTCTATTATCTTGGACTATTTT
>NZ_JAOTGK010000015.1:0-1795 GCF_044427155.1 Streptococcus sp. 2022WUSS083
GAGGCTGGGCAAAAACTAGCCAGTAAATAAAAAACACAGATAGATTCAAGCTGATTTTGATGAAATCCAGCCGTACTGTCTGTGTTTTTCTTTTTATCTCTATTATCTTGGACTATTTTCTTGGCCAATTTCGTGAGATTCATACTCATTAGGAGGAATCCTATCTCTGTTTCAACCACTTTTTGTCCTCTGACATGAACTCTGCGCACGCCAAAAACACCCTTCATCCTACCAAATACAGGTTCGACATCCACCTTGCGTTTGGCATAAATGCGGGCTCCCTCTTTACTTGTCAATTCGTCTTTGACACGATTCTTGAAATAGTTCCACGTAGGATTGTACTGAATTTGTTTGAGGTTTCCTTTTTCCGTCCGTGCTAATTGGTCTAGCTCCTCACTAGCTTGTACTGGATCAGCTTCGTAAATCTTAATATCTCTCTCAAATCCATACTTATCCGTTCTTCGTGAATAATTCTTGAATGAATACACAACACCATCTGGCTTTATCCACTGATCAGAATCTTCTAGATAGGTCCAGTTTTCAGGATTGGCATCACTCTTCTTGTAGCTTTTCTTCTGCTCTTTCTGATATGTTCCGTAGGGAATCAGAGGCGTTTTCTCTAGGTCATCAAGGATAAAGCTGTAATTTTCTTCACTACCATATCCTGCATCTGCGACAATGTGTTGAAAGAGTTCTAGGTTTTGGATGGATTGAAGAAAAGGCTTGAGTGTACGAGTGTCAGTTGGATTCGGATACAATCCGTAAGCTAAGGCAAACTGGCTGTTTGTACCAAGTTGGAGGTTGTAACCAGGCTTGAGCTGACCATTCTTCATATGATCTTCTTTCATTCGCATGAATGTTGCATCGTGATCCGTTTTAGAATAGGAATTTCGCTCTTGTAGAATCTGTTTATCTCGTTCGTACTTCTGTTTCCGAACAAGAAAATCCTCTTTCAACTTTCTCTTTAGTTTCTTAATTCTTCTTCGTTTCTGTCTGTTGGCTGAGCCACCTTTAATGACTTTGGGCTCTTGTGAGATAGCATTTTCCACCTCATCTAATACTTGTTCGGTTTCTTGTAGGAGTTGGTTTAGTCCCTCGCTAGTGAGGCATTCTTCCTTGGACAAGGCAGTATTCACCCCTTCTTGGACTAGTTTGTCGTAGAGTGCTGAAATGTTTCCATTCAAGGCATCTTCGTAGCGTTCAACGGCCTTTTTCCACGTGAAGGAATACTTGTTGGCATCAGCTTCTACCTTTGTTCCATCAATGAAGAGAGCCTCATCTTCAATCAATCCATTCTCTCTGAGGAGGAGAGTGAAGTAGATGAAGGCAGTTTTGATGAGCTGATTGGCATGTGTGCTAGCCCGAAAACTGTTTATGGTCCGATAACAGACATAGGTATCCTGACTCAGCCATTTCATGGGAATGACTTCTTCATTCATTTGAACGATTTTCCGACCAGAGAATACTTGCCGAGCATAGGCAAATAGGGTCATTTTAAGCAACATAGCTGGATGAAAGGCAGGACGACCTGTGTGGGAAGTTTCTTCCAATAGAACGGATGAAGGAATAGTATCCACAAACTGACTAATCAGACGTGCCTCATGAGTAGCAGGTAAGTCCCAAGCAATATTTAATTCCAAACTAAGCTGATTTGTGTTATACTGTTTATACATTTTCATGCCTTTCTAGTTGTTTTGTGGTTATTATAATTATAAAGCATGAAGTGGAAAACGAGCAACTCCTAATTGGAATTGCTCGTTTTTTTATTGTGAGAAGCTAGTTTTTGCCCAGCTTC
>NZ_JAOTGK010000016.1:0-1499 GCF_044427155.1 Streptococcus sp. 2022WUSS083
GAGTTCTTATACGAAAACTCAAAAGAATGCAAAAACTCCCTCCCTATGATATAATCAAAGCGAAAAATTTTTTATGTTAGGCTACTAGCTCGTCCCTAGTAGTCTTTTTCTGTGCTAAAAATTCAGGATACGTTATCTGCTCTTTTAAGAGGATATAAGCTATTTTTAATAATTGATGTGCGAGTGCAATTGTTGCTTTTTGTGAACCACGCCGACTTTGAATCTGATAAAATCGGTCTGCTAGGGGACTACCTTTTTGTTTTTTGATAGCGAAAGCGGCTTGGCATAAACATTTCTTCAAATATGAATTTCCGTGTCGAATCTTGGTACTTCGTTTTTTACCAGCACTCTCATTATTACCTGGACAGAGTCCAGCCCAAGAAGCTAAATGTCCAGATGTCGGAAACTGACTCATGTCAACACCAACCTCAGAAATGATAACAGAAGCTGTAATGACATCAATGCCTGGGATGGAATCCAATATTTCTACATGGTTTTCATATTGTGATAGATAGACATTCATTCGCTCTTCCAACAACTCAATCTGCTTCTGATAAAAATCATAAATCTCCAAGGACTGCTTTAACATAAAGCGGTGATGGTCAGAAAAATAGCCATCCAAGGCTTCCAGAAGCTGCGGCACTTTCTTCTTCAAGCTGGTGTAAACTGATTGATGGACAATGCGAGGTGTAATAGGCGTCCCATCAACCAGTAGCTGAAGGAGATTGCGACCAGATAGCCCCATAATATCTTCAATATAGGTTGTTAGCTTGATACCACCTGACTGAAGAATTTTATGGATACGATTGGTTTCTCGATTACGACTTTCCACATAATGTTTTCGTTGTCTGGTTAACTCCCTCAATTCTTGAATGGTTTCATCGGGAACGAAACTCCGAGGAAGCAGACCAATCCGTGTTAATTTGGCAATCCAGTGAGCGTCCTTCTTGTCGGTTTTCTGACCTGGGATAGCCTTCATATGAGCTGGTTGAGCGAGTATCAGCTCGAAGTCATCACAGAGAGCATGCCAGACAGGTCGCCAATAGACACCGGTGCTTTCCATACCAACAGCTTCCACATGAAATTGACTGAGAAAATCGTGGCAAGCACGTAGGCCTTTAGTCGTTGTATCAAATGTAGCCACCTCACGCTTTGGACGAGTTGAGGTGAGTGGTCCATGTAGGATACAGACGACAATATTGGCTTGATGGACATCAATACCTGCACAAGATTGATAGAGAACATCCATGATAATTCCCTCCTTCTAAAAATTAGAGAGCTTATCTACCGAATTTTAGTTGTATTTTTATACTCATGCCTATCGCATATTTTGGGGTGCTCGTCAGTAGAGTGGGTTAGTTTTTCCCGCGATGACTAACATCAGTAACTCGTCAACCACAAAGCCCTCACTAAGATTATACACCTAGTGAGGGCTTTATGTTCGTTTTCATTATTCTGTGGGTGAGGGCGGAGCCATCATGGATGTCTTTCCCACTCCC
>NZ_JAOTGK010000017.1:0-640 GCF_044427155.1 Streptococcus sp. 2022WUSS083
ATAATCGGGAAGACAGGATTCGAACCTGCGACACCTTGGTCCCAAACCAAGTACTCTACCAAGCTGAGCTACTTCCCGATACTATTAAAAATAAAGCTCCCCTAACGTCTCCATTAAGCGAGTGATGCACCCTAGAGGATTCGAACCTCTAACCGCCTGATTCGTAGTCAGGTACTCTATCCAGTTGAGCTAAGGGTGCTAACTATTATAATCTTCATGCCGAGGACCGGAATCGAACCGGTACGATGTTGCCATCGCAGGATTTTAAGTCCTGTGCGTCTGCCAGTTCCGCCACCCCGGCCTCTCAAAGCGAACGACGGGATTCGAACCCGCGACCCCCACCTTGGCAAGGTGGTGTTCTACCACTGAACTACGTTCGCAATCTCTTGCTAATGCCGGCTACATGACTTGAACACGCGACCCTCTGATTACAAATCAGATGCTCTACCAACTGAGCTAAGCCGGCTTATTTTTATTCTATGCGGGTTAAGGGACTTGAACCCCCACGCCCGAAAGCGCCAGATCCTAAATCTGGTGCGTCTGCCAATTCCGCCAAACCCGCATATGACTCGTGCTGGGCTCGAACCAGCGACCCATTGATTAAAAGTCAATTGCTCTACCAACTGAGCTAACGAGTCTT